>JANNQE010000019.1:0-6102 GCA_031441625.1 Planctomycetia bacterium | reverse complement strand
CTCGCCGAGAGCGGGATCGGAACCCGCTCTCGGCGAGAGCGGGCCACCCTACCGGGCATACGCCACCACTGCCGCCACCGCCCTCCGCCATGCGGTCAACTTCGCCCCGCGGTCCGCTTCGCTCATGTTCGGCTCGAATCGCGCTGCCGATCCCAGCACCGCCTTCAACGCACCCTCGTTCGGCACCAGCCCGCACCCCAGCCCGGCCAGGAACGCCGCCCCGAGCGCGGTCGATTCGCTCTGGTTCGCCCGCAGCACCGGCACGCCGAGTACGTCGGACTGGAACTGAATGAACCAGTCGTTCCGGGCCATGCCGCCGTCCACTCTTAACGGTGCCTCCGACGCGCTCGCCGTTGGCTCGCGGCTAACCTGGACAAGGTCCGCCACCTGATACGCCACGCCTTCGAGCGCCGCACGGGCCAGGTCCGCTGTAGTCGTGGCACGGGTCAATCCGAAGATCGCCCCGCGGGCTTCGGGCACCCAGTGCGGGGCACCCAGCCCCACGAACCCCGGCACGAACAGGATGGGTTCCGACGGGTTCGACTCGTTCGCCATCCGCTCGGATTCCGCCGCGCTCGTGAACAGGTGCAGCCCGTCGCGGAGCCACTGCACGGCGGCACCCGCCACGAACACCGCCCCCTCGACGGCGTACTGCGGCTTCGCCGTCGGCATGGCGGCCACGGTGGTGAGCAGACCGCCGGGCGATGACACCGCGGTGTCACCCGTGTGCCGCAGGTAGAACGCACCCGTGCCGTAGGTGCATTTGGCGTCGCCGGGGGCGAAGCACCCTTGCCCGAAAAGCGCGGCTTGCTGGTCGCCCGCCACCCCGCGGATCGGCAGGCCGTCGGGCAGGAAGTCCAGCCCCTTCGTCACGCCGAAGTCGGCCGCACTCGGCTTCACGTCGGGGAGGAGTTTCCGCGGCACGCCGAAGTACGCCAGGAGTTCGTCATCCCATTTCAGGTCGTGAATGTTAAACAGGAGGGTGCGGCTGGCGTTGGTCGTGTCGGTCGCGTGAACCTGTCCGCCCGTCAACCGCCAGATGAGGAAGGAATCGACGGTGCCCGCCGCCAACTCGCCCCGCTCGGCCGCCGCCCGCACGTCCGGCTTGCTTTCCAGCACCCACCGCAGCTTGGTGCCGCTGAAGTACGGGTCGAGCACCAGACCCGTCTTCGCCTTCAGCATCGGCTCGTCGGCCTTCCGCTCGCGGCAGAAGGCGGACGTGCGACGGTCCTGCCACACGATCGCCCGACCCACCGGCCGGCCGGTCGCTCGCTCCCACAGCAGCACCGTCTCCCGCTGGTTGGTGATGCCGATGGCGGCGACATCGGCTCCGCCCTTGCCGGCGTTCGCCAGCGCTTCGCGCACCGTGCGTGCGACCGAGTACCAGATGTCTTCGGGTTCGTGTTCCACCCACCCGTCGGCCGGGTAGTGCTGCTCGATCTCCTGCTGGGCGGAGCCGAGCACGGCGAACGTGACCGGGTCGAACACCACCGCACGAGAGGAGGTGGTGCCCTGGTCGATGGCGAGGAGGACGGGCATGATGCGATCCGGTGAACCGGCGGCGTGAGCCGCTGGGTGGGAATGGAAAGCACCCGGCGGCTCACGCCGCCGGTTCACCTATTTGGGGTCGCGGGAGAAGTCTTCCGTCTTGGCGTACACCGTCAGCAGCACGTCGCCGATCTCGAAGAAGGTGCCCTCCCGCTCGTCCTTGCTCAAGGCCAGGTCGGGGTACTTGTTCGAGATCTGGTCGGCCGATTGGGCCTTCACGGCCACCTCGTCGGGCAGCAGGCCGGTGCTGCCGATGTAGAACACGAGCGATTGCAGGCGGTCGCGGAACAGCTCCTCCTGCTTGGCCTCCAGCTTCTTGCGGGCGTCGGTGAGTGCGGCCACGAACGCCTTGCGGTCGGGCTGCTTGCCCTTCAGCCGTTCGCCGACCATCTTGGCCAGGTCTTTCGCCCCCACGCCGTCGAGCATCTTGATCGTCACGCCGGTCGCCTTCAGGCCGAGGAACTCGTCGAAGTACTCCTTCATCAGTTCGTCCACCTTCGTCACCTTCACGCGGGCGGAGAGCGTCTTGAACCCGTACACCCAATTCCCATCCAGGGCGTCCTCGAACTTCGGCTTGTCCACCGGCTGCCCGCCGGCCTTCATCTCGTACATCCGCTCCAGGAACTTGTTCGCGCTGTGCAGCTTGCCCAGGGTCAGGATGTGCCGGCTGCCGATGTCGATCTTGTAGCTGGTGCGGGTGTCGAGCAGGCCCTGGCTGAGCGCCGTCAGGCGGTCCTTGTACGGGTTGGCGGTCGGGAAGTTGAGGAACAGGGCTTTGCTCAGGTAGTGCTTCTTCAGTTCCTCCACCTGCTCCGGGGTGAAGTCTTCGGACGCCTCTTTCAGGTGTGCCCCGCACAGGCTGGCCAGGATTTTCAGCCCGCACAGCTCGTCGAACACGCCGGTCAGGTTCACCTCGCCCTCGAACGGCGGCACCAGCGGGAGCAGATCCAGCCGCAGGAAGTAGGCCGCCTTCGGGTCGTGCTTGCCGGCCGGGGTGCCGTCTTCGTTCTCCAGGATGCCTTCCTTCACGAGCGCGTCGAACAACTTCTTGCCAGTGATGCGGAGCTTGAACTTGTCGATGTTCAGCTCGCCGTCGCCCACCACGGTGTAGTTGTTGAACGTGCTGAGCTGGTCGAGCTTCACGCCCGCCACTTGGGAGATCGTGTCGCCGCCCTTCGCCCGCACCAGCTTCACCCGCCGGCTGACGAGCAGGTTCATCGTCGCCGCGTTGCGGTTCACGTCGTAGCTGCTCACCCGCACGTACTCGTCGTTCTCCACGTACTCGGTTTTCAGGGACGGCTCGATCAGGTTGCCGGCGTCGTCGCGGACACCCGGCACCCGCTTCACCCCACGCCGCACATAGTGCTCTTGCAGGTACGGCAGGTTCAGCAGGTAGTCGTCGGCGTGCTCTTCCAGCAGGCCGATCACGCCGACGAGCGGCATCCTTTTGTTCACCGGCACTTCGCTCAGGATCTGGTGGCTGTTCAGCTCGCTCGGCTGGCACAGCAGCTTGTCCAGGTCCACGGCGAGGGCGGCACATTGCAGGTTCGTGAGCGCCTTGCCGTGGGCCATGATCATGGTGGCGTCGAACGCACTCGCCACGGCGTACTTGGCCGCGTTGATGTTCCCCTCGGCCAGTTGCCCCTTGGCGAAGGCGTACACCGCCTCCGATGTCTGCACCTCGGGCACGTCCTTCGCCGCCTTGTACTCGTTCTCGTCCACCTCGCGGTACTGGTACACCGCCGCGTCGTGCTCCGGCTTCACCCCCACCACCTTCAGGTCGCCCGCCGCCCCGTTCACCCGCCCCGCCCCACGAGAGATGAACACCTGAAAGTCACACCCCTTCGGCAGCGGGATCTCCACCGGCGGCACCAGCGACGAGCCGAGCGCCTTGGTGTTCTCGTACAGCGTGTCGTACATGATCTTGATGTTGCCGGCCTTCACGCACGACCCGCTCACGCTGTTGGCCAGCCGCGACAGCAGCCGGAAGTCGGAATAATCCGTGTACGCGATGGTGTTCAGGAACACA
Organism: Planctomycetia bacterium; assembly: GCA_031441625.1. Classification (GTDB taxonomy): domain Bacteria; phylum Planctomycetota; class Planctomycetia; order Gemmatales; family Gemmataceae; genus JALHQU01. Next base: position 2,525 of record JANNQE010000019.1, on the reverse strand, counting down.
TCCTTCCCCTGCAACTGCTTGCACAGGGCGAGCAGGCTGTTCACCTCGGCGTTGCTCGACGGGTCGTTGGCGTACCCGTCGGTGTGCAGGGTGATGCACGTCAACTCGCCCGGCTTCACGAGGCTCTCGGCCAGCTTCAGCCCGCCGGAAATGCACGTCAGACAGGTCACGTCCAGCCGCTTGATCTCCCGCTGCTCGGCGCTGCCCGGCTTCATGATGTCGGCGACCGACACCCGCTGGAAGTGGCATGTCACGTCGCCCACGCCGCTGTACGAGATGAGCGTGACCACCAGGCTGAACTGCTTGTACTCGTCGAGCGTGAGCAGCTTGAGCAGCGTATCCCGCACGTCTCGCATTTGGCTGTACATGCTGCCCGAGCGGTCCACCACGAGGATGCTGTGGGCGATGGTCTTGGCCTTCGGGTCCGCCTTCGGGCGGTCGAGTTCGACGCGGTCGGCGAAGTAGTACGCCCGCGGCTTGCCGAGCAAATTGAACAGGGTGAACTTGCTCTTCCCGTCGGGCACGGCCAGCGACCCGGCGGCCACCAACTTCACCTTCGGGGCGACCGGCTTGCGGGTGGCGGGGGCCTTGCTGACGGCCTTCTTGGCGGCCGGCGTCGGCTTCTTGGCGGGTGCTTTCTTGGGGGCGGGTGTCTTCGGTGCGGGCTTGGCGGGCTTCGCGGCAGGCTTCTTGGCGGCGGTCTTCTTGGCCGGTTGCTTCGCCATTGCGAACCTCGGGGGAGGGCTTGTGCGGCAGTTGGGGTGAGGAGAGTTTATTCGCGGACGGCGGAAGGGCGAAAGTCGGGAGGTCATTCCGGGCGAACCCGGCAGTCATTCCGGGAATGGTTGGCCACGCGGACCTCACTCCCCGGCCCCCAACCCCAACCGTCCGCGGAGCCAGCCGGCCAGCGCGTCGGCGTCCCGGCGGTCGGCGTACTCGGCGAACCGCACCTCCCGCCGCGACTTGCCGCTCCCCGTGACCACCACCTGAATGAACACCAGGTAGGTGCTACGCTTCCCCCGCCGCTGGTCGGTCTGTACCCCCACACACACCACCGCCTTCCGCGGCACCTCCATCGTTTTCGAGCCGCTCGGCGTGGCCGGCAGCGTGAGCATGTTCCCCCGCTCGACCAGCCGCCGCGGCCCGCCCCACTTCCACGCCCCCACCCCGCTGAGCGCCAGGATGGTGACCCACACCCCGCCGTCTAGCCACCAGGACGGGGGTAGAGCCGGGGACGAGTGCAGCAGGACGAACACAGCGAGGATGCCGACGACCGATAGGCCGACCAGGGTGATGCCGAAGGACTCCAACCGGGAGAGGCCGTTCAGCCGGACGGCCAGCCCGTCGGCGGAGGGGCGGACGTGCCGCGCCGGGTCGAACCTCCGCCGACGGAGCACGACCCGCCACCACGCCACCGGCAGTCCGGCGGCGATGACATTGAACGGGGTGAGGACGAGCGGCACGCACAGGAACTCGGACGGCATGCCGGGTTCGAGCACGGCTTCGGCCGGATCATCGGAGTCGTAGTAGACCGTCACCGGCGTGCCGGCGGGGAGGGCGGCCACCCGTCGCGTCCACCTGTCCGACGACTGGGTGGTGGGGCCGGCGTCGATGTCGTGCCCGGTGTACTCCCGCCCGCCAACGGTGAACGTGTACGCCAGGTCGAGCCGCGACGACTTGTGAGCCCGCACCACCTCGCACCGCGTCACCACCCCGTCGGCCGTCACCCAACCGTTCGACCGCACCGCCCGCACGACGCCCGCCGCCGCGAACCAGTCCACCGCCAGCGTTGCCCCGCCCCACGCGACAACGATCAACAGGGAGAAGAACCTGCGCATGGGCGGGGACCGGGTGGGGTGCGAACTCGCCAGAGGTAGTTCGCCTCCACTCCTAGAATACCCCCTCTCGCACCGAGGTGGTCCGCCGATGAGCTTCTCGAAGGTCGATCCGCAGGCCGATTTCCCCGCCCTGGAGCGGGAGGTGCTTCAGTTCTGGGCCGACCGCGGCATCTTCCAGAAGCGGCGGGACATGAACGTCGGCAAGCCGACGTGGAGCTTCCTCGACGGGCCGATCACCGCGAACAACCCGATGGGCGTTCACCACGCCTGGGGCCGCACGTACAAGGACGTGTTCAACCGCTACTTCGCCATGACCGGGCACGAGCTGCGCTACCAGAACGGGTTCGACTGTCAGGGGCTGTGGGTGGAAGTGGAGGTCGAAAAGGAACTCGGCCTGAAGAGCAAGCGCGACATCGAGAACCTGGTACCGGGCGACCGCGAGGCGAGCGTGGCGAAGTTCGTGAAGCTCTGCAAAGACCGCGTGGACAAGTTCGCCCGCGACGTCCTCGTCCACCAATATCGCGCACTAGATCTATGCCTCAGCACCTACACTCGCAGTTCCAGATTGCGCAGAGGAGGCTACGGTCTCTGCCATTGTGTCTTATCACTTGTTTGCTGCTGAGTCTCGCGCTCGTCGGAGGTCAAGCAGTCGCTGGAGACTGCGCCAACTGCGTCAAAGGCATCTGC
>JANNQE010000018.1:0-2742 GCA_031441625.1 Planctomycetia bacterium | reverse complement strand
GTGCAGCACGCCGATTCGTCCGAGGGGCGTGCTTTGGCCGAGGAGTGTGAGGCGATGTCCTTCTCGCCCTGGAATGCGTTGGCCGAGCATCGGCCGATGGGGGGAATGAACCGGCTGCGCCGGGCGGTCTATTTGGCCACCCAAGCAAAGAGGTCCGCGAAGAGGTTGCCGTGAATGCTCGCGGCGGGTGGGCCTTTTCCCTGCCCGACCGACCTGACGAGCGTCATGGCGGATTGCACACTTCCTTCATGCTGTCGATCACGGCCACCAACTCCTTCGGATCGACCGGCTTGACCAAGTGCGGGTCCAGTCCCGCCTCCCGGATGCGCCGCTCGCTCCCCTCGTCGCTTCGCGCGGTCACGGCCACAAGAACCGGTGGCGGGCCGCCTTCCTGCTCCCGTACCCGCCGGACACCGAAGGCGAGCGGAGCGAGGGGCCTGAAGCGGAGGGGGGTGGAACCCCCTGTAGTTGCGATAAGAGTGGAATGGTGCCGCGGTCAGCCGCGGTGCGGTCGAAGCGAATGCGGAGCCGTGGAAAGCCCACCCCCGCGGGTTCGCCTGTTACTTGCCCTTCGCCTTCTCCCGCTGGCCTGCGATGTCGAATTCCCGTTTCTCACCCCCCGGCGTCCACCGATCCCGTCCCCTTGATCTTGTCCCCCCCGACCTTCAGCTTGTACTCGACTGTGAATTTGTTATCCATGGCCTCCCGCTCGGCCGAGAACGTCAACTCCCCGTCCTTGACCTTCAAGTCCTTGAGCATGGCCTCCTTCTTGTCCGGCCATGCCATCGTTCCGGCGAACTTGTCCCCGTCCTTCTTGACGGTCAGCGTAGACTCCCGCTTCTGCCCGCCGATCTGGTACTCGCACTTCCACGTCCCGACCGGGTCCGCCTTGTCCTCCGCTCGAGCGAGGCCGCACAGCCCGAACACCCGCCGCCGAAAGGATCGCCTTCATGTTCGCCCCCGAGAAGTGGCGGCAGAAGTGGAATGGTACGGCGGGCAACTGTGGTCATCATCACTACAGTTGTGCGGGGGGCGTTCGTCGCGGTCCGGGAGACGAGGTTCCCGCCGCCCGCCTACCGTTGGTGCGTGCGGACCGCGTTCGCGCGGATCGTACGGTCCACACCGCGTCAAGGCCACATTGGGTGTCCAGCACCTTTTGGGAGACGAGCTACGGGTGACGACCTCCGAAACCGCTCCATCGGGCGAACATCTCGTCCACCCGAGCCTGCCCCGCCTCCACACCCTCGCCACGCTCGTCGCGCCGGCCATTGGTGCCCCGGCCGCCGTCGCACTCGCGTGCTTCCACGGGCTTCCCGCCCACGCCGTCGTCGTCATGTTCGGCATGGCCTACGCGACGGGGTTTGGCGTCACCCTGGGCTTCCACCGGCTGTTCGCCCACCGCTCGTTCGCCACCTCGCGACCTGTCGAGTGGGCGCTCATGGTCCTCGGCTGCGCGGCCGGCCAGTCGTCCCCGTTCTTCTGGATCGCTACCCACCGCCGCCACCACCGGCATAGCGACAACGACGGCGACCCCCACTCCCCACACACCGCCGGTGGCCGGCCCCTCGCCGGGTGGCGGGGGTTCTGGCACGCCCACCAGGGGTGGCTTCGGAACCGGCGGTTCGGCTACCCGCCGTCCGCCGTCCGCGACCTCGCCCGCCGACCCGATCTGGACTGGATCGACCGGCACTGGCTCCTCTGGTACGCAGTGGGGCTGGCCGTCCCCGCTGTCGTCGGTTACGCGGTCGGCGGCACCGGCTACGACACCCTTATGGGGTTCCTCTGGGGCGGCCTGTTGCGGCTGTTCCTGACCGCACAGGCGACGTTCCTCGTGAACTCGGTGAACCACACGTGGGGGACGCGGGCGTACCCGACGGCGGACCGCAGCCGGAACAACCTGCTGACCGGCGTGCTGGCGCTCGGCGAGGGGTGGCACAACAACCACCACGCCTTCCCGTGGTCTGCCCGGCACGGGCTGCGGTGGTGGGAGCCCGACCTGTCGTGGTGGGTGCTGTGGTCGCTGGAGCGGGCCGGCCTCGTCTGGAAGGTGCGCCGTGCGAATCCGCATTCGCCGTACCCGCGTCACCCGCCTGCCGTCCGCTCGTAGCCGGGCGGCAACCGGTCCAGTTCCGGCTCGGCGGTGGTCGGCAAGCCGGTGGAGGAGCCGGACTCCCCGCACAGTTCAACGTGTTGTGGCATGGTCGGGGCGGGGGGTTTACTTCGCCTCCGTCCCGGCGTTCAAAGCTCTCGCCCGCGCGGGCGAGGGAATCCGGACGCCGGTGTCTGCCGGCCGAGTCGGCATCGGCTTGGCCACGTCGCCAAGGTTTAGCCAGGCGTACGCGATGAGTCGGGGGTTGCAGGAGCTTGACAGGACTCTCGTCGGCGTGGATCGCGAACGACTCCTTCAGCCGTGTGGTCATGGCGCGGTAGACCGGATCCAACAGCGTCGCGCAGTCCGCGAGCAGGTCGCAGAAGCGGGTGCGGTACACCGGCCAGCCGAGCCGCGCGAAGATCGCCTCCTGGCGATAGACGGCAGGTGATCCACGCACTTCGACACGATCACCCGATGACACCGAGACGAGGACCGCGCAGTCCTCGCCGTGGAAGTGAGCCGTCAGGGCGGGGTTGGAACTGCCGGTTCGGTTGTTTGGAGCGTGAGCACCACTGGTTGGCCGTTGAAGGTGGGACACGAGAGAATCGCCTCTCTGGCGGCAGGTCGATTCCGCAACCGGATCTCGTTTG
>JANNQE010000017.1:0-7270 GCA_031441625.1 Planctomycetia bacterium | reverse complement strand
CCCCTAACCCCTCTCCCCCAGGGGCGAGGGGGACAAGCATTACTTCCCGCCGACGATGCTCACGCGAACGGTGCTGTCCTTCACCTCGGCCAGTTCGACCCGCAGCGGGGTCTTCCGCTCGTCCAACTTCACGTTAACCGTCACCGTCCGCACGCCGGCGGTCAGGTCGAGCGGGATCTCCTTGTCCACCGTGAGCGGGGTGCCGTCGAGCCACAGTTGCAGGCCGGTCACGTCGGGCACGCTCAGCTTCGCTTTCCCTGGGGTGGTCACGTCGAGTTGGAACCGCACCACCGCCTGATCCGGCCCCTGCCCGATCTTCCACTTCGGCATGTCGGCCGTCGGCAGGTCGCCCCTCACCGTGCTGTACGTAGGTGCCCACGGAAGTTCCTTGCTCGTCGCCACCGCCCCGACGCGATCCCGCGTGACCACCGTGAACAACAGTTGCGAGGGCAGCACGCCCTCCCACCGCCGCACCACCTTACCCGGTTGAGCGAGGTACTCGCCCTTGCCGAGTTCGGAGAGAAACCGCACGAGGTCGATGAACTCCTGATCGGTGAGCGCGTCCGTCAGCCCTTCGGGCATGAGCGACTTGCCGTTCTTGATGTCCGGCTTGTCGGCCTTCGAGATTGAAATCTCGCGGTCTTCGGCGTCGCGGATGACCAACTCCTTCTGGTTCTCCCGCACCTTCACCCCGCTGAGCGTCTGACCGTCGGCGGTGTCCACCACCAGCGAGTTGTACCCCTCCTTGATTTTCGCGTTCGGGTTGAGCAGCGACTCGATCAGGTAATCGACCTGGGCACTCGCCCCGATGCTGGTCATGTCCGGGCCGACCCGCCCGCCGGCCCCGGCGACCGCGTGGCACTTCAGGCAGTTCATCTCCGCCCGCCGGTACACCTTCTCCCCGCGGGCCACGTCGCCTTTGGCCTTCACGTCGGCGAGCAGCTTGTCCAGCTCGGCCTTCGTGGTGCCGCGTTTCGTCTCAGTCAGCTTGCCGGCTTTCGTCAGGGCGTCGATCAGCTTGGCGTCCGGGGCGGCGGTGCTACGGGCCAGCCGCACGCCGGTCTTCGCCACGTCCGCTGACAACGGGGTGTCAGCGAGCGCCTTGGCCAGCTCCGCCGCCCCGCCCTTGCGACCGAGGAACGCGGCGAACAGCGGTTCGGCATCGGCGGGGTTCCTTTCAGCTTTCAAAACGACCGCCGCGAGGTTGGCCCCCTTCGCCACGTCCACCGACACCAGTGCGAGGAGCGCCACCCGGTTCAGGTCGAAGTTCTGTTTGGCCGACTGCTCCAGGAACGTGACCGCGTTCGGCCCGCCGAGCAGGGCGAGGGCGTCGAACGCGGCGATCCGGTCTTCGCGGCTGCCGGTGGTGGCCAGTTGGCCGGTACTCGCCAGCGTCTCCAGGATTCGCCGTGCGTCTTCCACCTTCCACAGCCCCATCAGGCGACTGGCCGCCTGTCGGCCGGTCCCGGTGTCGTTGTTGATGATCTGCTTGAACTGCTCCCACTCACCTTTCGGGAACGCCACCTTCCGTTCACGGACGGTGCGCTCGAGCGCCACCAGTACCGTCGCACGCGCCGCCGGGTCGCGGTCCGTGCGTTCGAGGAGGGGGGCGATGTCGTTGGTGCCGGCCACGGCCGACAGTGTGATCAGGCAGTTCGTCCGCTGGTCGGCGGTCAGTTTGCCCTTGTCGAGCAGGGTGAAGAGCGGTTTGCTCACGTCGCCCTCGCCGGCCGCTTGCAGAGCGAACACCAGCTTCTTCGGGTCGCCGCCGAAGTCGAACTTGCCCGCTTTCACCTCCGGCAGCCACTGGTCTTTCGTCTCACGAAGGCTGAGCCAGACGGCGTAATCCAGCCACTTGTCGGTCGGCTTTTCCAGGGCAGCGGCAATGCCGACGGGCGGCGGGGTGCCTTCTTCGGTCTGTGGCGCACGGGCCAGTGCCCGCACCGCTTCGAGCCGCACGCGGGGGTGAGTGTCCTTCGCCAGATCGGGCAACATGCGGGGGATGCTGATGTGCCTGGACACCCACTCGCCGGCCACGCGGCAGGCGGACGCACGCACGTCGGCCGAAGCAGAGCGAACGCAACGGCTCAACAGGTCGATGTCCACGGCGTCGAACGCCTGCCGCACCCACAGGGCTTCAAGTGCCGCCGTGTCGTCCTTCTGCGCGCTCACCCAGTCTTTCAGCTTCGGCAGCACATCGTCCATCTTGCGAGTGGCCAACTCCCGCCGGGCGTGGCTACGGGTCCAGTCTTCGGGCGACTTGAGCAACTCAAACAAATCCTCCACCTTCGCCCCGCTGACCTTCGGCTTGTCCACCAGCTTGCGGCCCTTCGCGGTGACGCGCCAGATGCGGCCGTGCGTGTGGTCGCGGCGCTCGTCACGGAAGTTCACCTCGCCGTGCTGGATGATCGGGTTGTACCAGTCGGCGATGTAGATCGCGCCGTCCGGCCCCATCTTCACGTCGATCGGGCGGAACGCCGGGTGCGTGCTCTTGATGAGTTCCTTCTGCTCCTTCGCCACGAACCCACTGCCGTCCTCTTGGAAGATGTACCGGCAGACGCGGTGTCCGCGGAAGTCGTTCGTGATCAGGTTCTGCTGCCAGTCGTCGGGCAGGTGCCGGCCGCTCACCACTTCCAGGCCGCAATACTTTGGCGATCCTGGGTTCAGACCGGGGAGGATGCGGGCGACGTCGCGGGCGGTCACATACGCCGCACCGGGCACGACGTAGTTGATGCCCTCACCGCCGGCCCCGTCGGTGGCGAACGTGGTGCCGTGCTTGTTCCACGCGGTGCCCCAACTGTTTACCCACCCGCGGGCGAACACTTCCAACTTCTCCGATTGCGGCTGGTACTGCCAGATGCCCCCCGCGTTCAGCCGCCGGACGCCGTGCGGGGTCTCGATGTGGCTGTGGATGTAGATGCTCTGGCTCATGTACAGCCGGCAGTCCGGGCCGGTGCGGAACGTGTGCAGGATGTGGTGCGTGTCTTCCGTGCCGAAGCCGCTCAGCATGATGCGGCGCTTTGTCGCCTTGCCGGTCTTCGCGTCCGGTTCGCTGAAGTGAACCATGTCGGTGCTGTCCGCCACCCACACCCCGCCGTGCTGGTCCGGTTCGACCGCCGTGGGGATGAGCAGCCCGTCGGCGAACACGGTCGTCTTGTCGGCCTTGCCGTCGTTGTCGGTGTCTTCGAGGATCAGCACCTTGTCGTTCGCCTTCTCGCCCGGCTTGATTTGCGGGTAGATCTCGCTCGCCGCCACCCACAACCGGCCCTTGCTGTCGAAGTTCATCTGGATCGGCTTGGCCAGCAGCGGGTCGGCCGCCCAGAGCGTCACCTCGAACCCGTCGGGTAGCACGAACGTCTTCCGTTCCAGCTCCGGGTCGGGGTCGGGCACCTTGGCGTTGCGCTGCGCGTGGGCGGCACACGCGGCCAGGAACACGGAGCAAAGAGCAAGGGGCAAGTATCGGGGCATCGGGAGGGGTTCCGGAGGGTGGGGTTCAGCCGATCAGGCGGATGGTGAACGGGTAGCGGTAGTTCTGGTATTTTGCCGCCGCAATGGTGGCGAGGATCAGCGTGACCATGTTGAAAATGCCCACGGCCACCGTGCTCAACAGGAACAGCACATACCCGACGATCAACCCGGCCGGCGGTTGCTGCGTCGCGGCGTACACGCCGAACCCGATGGCGACCGCCACCGCCATACACAGAAAGACGAGGAGCGTGAGGCTAATCTGGTGGTTCAGCGACTCCCGGGCGTGGCGGGCGACGAAAGACGATTTTCGGTTGTAAATGATCAGGATGACGAGCGGAGCGATGAACCCGACGACGAACACCCCGATGTGGGCGAACAACGCCCACATGGACTGCTCCGACGTGATCTCGTACCCGTCCTCGTCGTAATGCACCTTCCGCCCACTGGGGTGGTGGTAGTCGTCGTCGCGGTCGTCGCGGTCGTAATCGTCGTCCTCCCGACGGCTCGCCCGTTTCGCCTGCTGCGGTGGCGGGTCGGGGGCGACATCGGGGTCGAGCATTTCGGGGTCGTCGGGCGTTTTGTCGTCCGGCATATGTGACTCCGGTAAACCGGCGGCGTCAGCCGCTTGGGTGCTGTTGGCCCCAGGCGGCTGACGCCGCCGGTTCACCAGTCGGGGCGGTGGTCACTTCACCTTCTTCCGCAGTTCGGCGATCTCCTTCTCGGCCTTCTCGACGAGCGGGTCGAACTCGACGATCTCCTTCGCGTTCTGCCCCTGCTCCCCCTTTCGGAAGCCGGTCAGGTAGGTGATGTTCTGCGGACGCCAGCGGTGGAAGAAGAGCTCGTTCTTGGCGACGATCTGTGCGACCAACTCCGTTCGGAGTTCGAAATTCGCGGTCAGGGTGTCGCGGACGAATTGGGACTCCCCCTTGTCGTCCTCCGTTAGGAGGAAGAGGAGGTCGGACATCGTGTACGTGTAGCCGCTTTTGCTCAGGTGGAGGCCGTTTTCCGTCAGCCGCAATTCCGCCGCCTTACCTTTCCGTGGCACGCTCAGCCGTGTGAACAGGTCCACGGAGCCGAGTTTCCGCTTCTCCGCCACGTCCATCGTCGCTGTGGCGTACAGCTTCAGATTCGCGTTCTTGGCGTCGGCGTCGGTGATCGGCTTCACGTTCTCGAACGGCGTCGGGGTCATCAGCACCACGCGGGCTTTCGTCACGCTCACGCCGTCGATCAGTTTCTCCAGCCCCTCGGTGAACTTCTTCACCCCGTCCTTGCCGTCGAAGCTCTCGACCTGCCCGTAACAGATGACGATCACCGTCGGCTTCAGCTCTTTCACCAGGTCTATCGTCCGCTCAAACCCCTTCTTCGGCCCGTCGAAGCTGCCGCGGCTCTCGCACCAGACGGTGTCCCCGCTCCAGCCGAGGTTGCGGAACGACACGTTCTTGTTCGGGTGGGCTATGGTTAGTGCGAGTTCCCACGCCCCGTACTTCTGCTCGCGCTCGATGAGCGTGCCGCCGAGAAACACCACGCGGTCGCCGTCGGCGAACGCGAACGGGTCCTTCGGCGGGTCGGCCGTGGGGGACAGCATTGCCGCGAGCAGGGCGGTGGCCAGCATGAGAGGTGCTCCGGGGGTAGGCAGGGAGAAGTGTATCAAGAACCGGAACGGTTCGCCGCGAGGCAACGCCGAGCGCGAAGCCCAAACAATTTCCGCGTAAGGCCACCCCACCCCATTGGTAATATCTGTGATCGTGACGACCCACACCGCCGGGCCGCCGATGTCGAACGCCGCCTGCACCATCTCCTATCGCCGCTCCCGGTTCAGCACCAAGCTGCCGTCCGACCGCCTGTACACGCCCGGTCACTTCTGGCTGCGGGAAGTCGAACCCGGCCTGTGGCGGGTGGGCATCACTCGGTTCGCCCAGCGGATGCTCGGAGATTTGGTCGAGTACGGGTTCGAGGTGAAGGCGGATCAGGCGTTCGAGTTGGGCGACATCATCGGCTGGGTGGAGGCGTTCAAAGCGACCTCGGACATCTACAGCCCGGCCGACGGGGCGTTCGTTCGCGGCAACCCGACTTTGGAATCCGACCCGCGCCGGTTCGATATCGACCCGTACAACGAGGGCTGGCTGTTCGAACTGCGGGGCACGCCCGACCCGCGGGCGGTGGATGCCACCGGGTACACGAAGCTGCTCGACTTGGCCATTGACCGGATTCAAGGCAAGGAAGGGATGATGGACGCGCCGCCGACCGACGACGTAGGGGATGACAATGGTTAACCGCGAGGCGAAGACGAGCGCGTCCCGCGCCCGGTACATCATGGTCGGCGGGTTCCTCGGGGCCGGCAAAACCACCGCGCTGTTGCGGCTGGCCGAGCGGTTCCGCGACCAGGGCCAGCGGGTCGGGCTGATCACGAACGACCAGTCGGTCGGGCTGGTCGATACCGCCATGCTCGCGAACCACGACTTCCCGGTGGAAGAGATCACCGGCGGGTGCTTCTGCTGCAAATTCAGCAGCCTGACCGACGCGGCCGCGAAGCTGAGCGAACAGGAGCGGCCGGACGTGTTCCTCGCCGAGCCGGTGGGCAGTTGCACCGATCTGGTGGCGACGGTGGCGTACCCGCTGCGGCGGATGTACGGGGATCAGTTTCACATCGCCCCGTTCAGCGTGTTGGTGGATCCCGTGCGGGCCGAACGGATCCTCGGGCTGGCGAGCGGGAAATCCTTCTCCCCGAAGGTGGTGTACATCTACCGCAAGCAGCTCGAAGAAGCTGACGTGATTGTGGTGAACAAGACGGACACGATGGATGAGGAGCGGGTGAGACGCCTGACGGGAGCGCTGCGGGGTGAATTCCCACAGGCGAAGATCGTCTGCACCAGTGCTCGCGAGGGGACGGGGATCGACGAGTGGGCCGGGCTGATTGACGGCGAGCACGGCACCCGCCCGGCGATGGACGTGGACTACGACACCTACGCCGACGGTGAGGCACTGCTGGGGTGGGTGAACGTGACTGCCAGCGTGAATGGCCCCGCTCCGTTCGACGGCAATGCCTTCGTGGACACACTCATGGTCGCCGTTCAGGGGCGTCTCGGAAAGGTGGAGGTGGCCCACCTGAAGATGACCCTGTCGCCGTTCGAGGGGAACGACTTGGCGGTGATGAACCTGACCAGCACCGACGGCCTGACCGAAGCGTCGCACGAATTGCAGGACGAGATCGAGTCGGGCGAACTACTCATCAACCTGCGGGCGGAAGGCGACCCGGAAGTGTTGAGGGCCGCGGTGGTGGAAGTGCTTGACGCCACCGTTGCCGCCTTCGGTCTGGAAAGCGATATCGAACACGCCGAGGCGTTCCGGCCGGGCCGCCCGGTGCCGACCCACCGTGATACCTCCGGGTGAACCGCCGGCGTCAGCCGGCTGGGTACCGTAATGAAACCTTTGCGTGTCCTGTACTGCAACTGCACCTACGCCAACGTCGTGCCCAAGGCGACGAAGGATGAAGTGCTGAAGCGGCTGACGGAATCGGACATCCCGTTCGACGCCGTGCCCGACCTGTGCGAGATGAGCGCGAAGCGCGATCCATGCCTGTCGGAGTTGGCTGTCGATGGAAACCTGAAGATCGCGGCGTGCTACCCGCGGGCGGTCAAGTGGCTGTTCCACGCGGTCGGGGTGAAGTTGCCCGACACCGCCGAAGTGCTGAACATGCGGACCGACACCGCCGACGCGGTGGTGGAGAGATTGTTGCAGCCGCCGGCTGTTGAGGGTGGCCCGCTCTCGCCGAGAGCGGGTTCCTAATCCCGCTCTCGGCGAG
>JANNQE010000016.1:0-8811 GCA_031441625.1 Planctomycetia bacterium | reverse complement strand
GCCGCATGAAGGAGCGGAAGAAGTACGGCCTGCGGGGTGCCCGCCGCGGCGTCCAGTTCAGCAAGCGCTAACCGCGAACCGAGTCGAACGCACACGCCGGCCGGGGATTTCCCCGGCCGGTTGGCGTTTGTGGGCGGGTGGGCGGTCTTCGCCCTTCATATTCCTTGACCCCCCGTCGCCGCCGGGTTACAGTCTGTTCATCCTGCCAGACCGCCGGGGCCGCCCCCGCGTCGAACTCCGCTAGGCTTCCCACCACCGCCCGCACGCCGGCCCGCTCTCCCCGGAGGGTTCCCCCCCATGTGTCGCCGCCTTTGCGCCGCCGCCGCCGTCGGCGTGCTGTTCGCGCTCCCCGCCCTCGCCCAGCCGCCGCAGAACGTCCTCCCGCAACCGCGGCTCAGCTCCGTCATGCCGATGGGCGGGAAGGCCGGCACGCCGGTCGAGATCACCGTCAACGGCTCCGACCTGGAAGACCCGACCGGGCTGCTCTTCTCGCACCCCGGCATCGTCGCCGAGTTGGTCGTGCCGCCGGAGCCGAAGCCCGACCCGAACAAGAAAGACCCGCCCAAGCCGCCGGCCACCCCGAAAGCCCCCGTCACGAAACACAAGTACAAGGTGACGGTGCCGGCCGACGCGCCGGTCGGCACGCACGACGTGCGGGTGGTGACGAAGGCCGGGGTGAGCAACGCCCGCGCGTTCGTCGTCGGCACGCTGCCCGAGGTGGTGGAGTCCGACAAGCCGCACGCCGACATGCCCGACGCGCAGAAGGTGGAACTCAACAGCACGGTCAACGGCACCATCGCCAGCACCGCCGACGTGGACTACTACTCGTTCCCCGGCAAAGCGAAACAGCGGGTGCAGGTGAACTGCCGCACGAGCGGCATCGACAGCCGGTGTCGCCCGCTGATCGAAGTGTTCGCGGCCGACGGCAAGCGGCTGGGCGGCAACCGGAATGATAAAGAGAACGACGCCCTGGCCGACATCACCCTGCCAGCCGACGGCGAGTACCTGGTGCGGGTGTGCGAGTTCGCCTACCAGAGCGGCAGCGCGGACCACTTCTACAGACTGACGATCAGCACTGGTCCGTGGATCGACGCCGTGTTCCCGAACGTCATCAACCCCGGCAAGCCGACGCCGGTGACGGTGTACGGCCGCAACCTGCCGGGCGGCAAGCCGGTGGCCGGCACGCCGTTCGAGTCGATCAGCGTGACCGTCACCCCGCCGGCCACCGCCGCCCGCGACGCGCTCGCCTTCCGCGAGGTGGTCGCTCCGCCGCAGTCGCTGCAGGACGGGTTCGAGTACCGCCTGCCGGGGTCGATCAACGCCGTGCCCGTGTTCTTCACCGACGCCACCATTCATGTGGAAAAAGACGCCGGCAACGACAAGGCGGATACGGCCGAAGCCGTCGCCGTGCCGTGCGACGTGGCCGGCACCATCGGCAAAAAGCTCGACAAGGACTGGTTCAGCTTCGAGGCCAAGAAGGGCGACGTGCTGCACTTCGAGCTGTTCGCCGACCGGCTGGGGTCGGGCATGGACACCTTCTTCGTGGTGAAGAACGCCGCCGGCAACATGGGGAACGTGGTGGAGGAGCAGGACGACGACCCGGACTCGCTCCACCCGCAGACGTTCTTTACCCGCAGCGGCGACCCGGCGGCGGCCAAGTTCACCGCCCCGGCGGACGGCAAGTATGTGGTGCTGGTGGGCAGCCGCGAGGCGAACGTGAACTACGGCCCGCGGTGCGGCTACCGCCTGCGGGTGAGCAAGCCGACCCCGGACTTCCGGGCGGTGGTCATGCCCAAGAGCCGCGACCTGAGCGGTGCGCCGCTCGGGTTCGCCGGCGGGCAACTGGCCGTCGACGTGTTCATCGACCGCCGCGACGGGTTCACCGCCCCCGTGACGGCCACCGCCGAGGGGCTGCCGGCCGGCCTGACGGCTCAGCCCACCGTCGTCGGCACCGGCCAGCGGTGGGGCACCCTGGTGCTGACCGTCGCCGACGGGGCCGCCGCGTTCACCGGGGCGATCAAGGTGAAGTGCGCGGCCACCATCGCCGACAAGCCGGTGGTTCACGAAGCCCGCCCGGCCGAGATCACCTGGAGCGTGCAGGCGAACAACAACACCCCCACCATCACCCGCCTGGACCGCGACTTCGTGCTGGCCGTGCGACCGGAGAAGGCACCGATGCGGGTGGCCGTCGAGCTGCCCGGCGTGAAGGTGAAGACGAAGGACAAGGACGGCAAGGAGGTGGAAATCCCCGCCGTGTTCCCGCTGTTCGTGAAGCCGGGCGACAAGCTGGTGGTGCCGGTGAAGGTGACGTGGCAGGGCGGGGAGGCGCGGGCCAACCCGGTGAACGTGCGGTTCGAGTCCACCACCCCGAACAACCAGAACGCCCCGCTCGGCGTGCAGGGAGGGGGCGGCGGCAACACCCCGAACATGACCATCCCGAAGGAGAAGGGCGACGGCAGCCTGACGGTGGACGTGCGACCGACCGCCACGCCGGGCGTGTACAGCATCCACCTGCAAGCCGACACGCAGGTGTCGTTCCTCCGCGACCCGACCCAGAAGGACAAGAAGACGAACGCGGTGGTGCAGGCGTTCGCCGAGCCGATCACCGTGACGGTGCTGCCGCTCACCCTGGGCAAGTTCACCGCCACGCCCCCCGCCAACAACCAGTTGAAAGCCGGCACTACGGCCGAACTGCTGGTGAAGGTGGAGCGACAGGCGGATTACATTGGCGAGTACGCCCTCAAGGTGACGCTGCCGGCCGACGTGAAGGGCGTGACGGTGAAGGACGCCGTCCTGCCCGCCGGCAAGGACGAGGTGATGATCCCCATCACCGTGGCGGCCGACGTGAAGGACGCGAGCGTGCAGTTCACCATCACCGCCACCGCCACCGTGCATGGCAAGTTCCCGATCTCGCACGAGGTGAAGGTGCCGGCCCTCCGCACCGTGCCGGAAGTGAAGAAGAAGTGACCGATTTCAAGGACCAACAGAACGGGACACGGATGAGGAGGATGAAAGCAGGGATGAAGAGGATCAGAAGGGTCATGATCTTTGTCCGATCCTCTTCATCCGTGCCTTCATCCTCTTCATCCGTGTCCCTCGGATTTGAACCTCCCTCCCGACCACCTCCCCGAGTGCCCCAATGATTCGGCATTTACCGCTCTTGCTCCTGATCCCGGCCGTCGCGCTCGCCGACGAGCCGAAGGCCGACAAGAAGGCCCCGCCCAAGCCGCTCCCCATCGCCGAGCTGAAACGCACCGACGCGGTCAGCTTCGAGAAAGAAATCCTGCCGATTCTGGCGGCCAAGTGTCAGGCGTGCCACGCCGGCAAGATCACCGAGGGCAAGCTCGACCTGAGCACCTACGCGAGCATGATGAAGGGCGGGGCGACCACCGGCGGCGTGCTCGCGGCCGGCAAGTCGGCCGACAGCTCCCTCTTCCTGCGGTCGAGCCACCAGAAGGCGCCGATCATGCCGCCGAAGAACGAGGGCGACCCGCTCTCGCCACAGGAGTTGGCGCTGCTCAAGCTGTGGATCGAGCAGGGGGCCAAGCCGCCGGCGGTGGACGTGAAGATCGTCCGCAAAGTCACGCTCTCCCTGCCACCGGCGCTCGTCAAGCCGGTGCGGGCCGTCGCCATCAGCCCGGACAAAGCCGTCGTCGCCGCCGGCCGCGGGAATCAGGTCCACCTGTTCGACGCCAAGACGGGCGAGTTCAAAGTGACGCTGACAGACCCCGACCTGAAGACGAGCGACGGCAAAGCGGCTTCCGCGGCGCACGTGTCGCTCGTCGAGGCGATGGCGTACAGCCCGGACGGGAAGACGCTGGCCACCGGCAGCTTCCAGGAACTCACCCTGTGGGACACCGACACGGGCAAACCGAAGGCCCGCGTGACCGGGTTCGCCGATCGGGTGGTGGCCATCGCCTACGCCCCGGACGGCAAGACGTTCGCCACCGGCGGCGGCGCCCCGACCGAGGACGGCGAGGTGAAGCTGTTCGACGCGGCCGGCAAACTCATCACCGAGGTGAAGAACGCCCACTCGGACCAGGTGTTCGGCGTCTGCTTCTCGCCCGACGGCAAGCTGCTGGCGAGCGGCGGGGCGGACAAGTTCGTGAAGGTGTTCGAGGTGCCGGCGGGCAAGCTGGTGAAGTCGTTCGAGGGGCACACGAACCACGTGCTGGACGTGGGCTGGACGGCCGACGGCAAGAAAGTGGTGAGCTGCGGGGCCGACGCGGACAAGATGGTGAAGGTGTGGGACTACGAGAAGGGCGAGAAGCTCCGCGACATGACCACCCACAAGAACCAGACGACGCGACTGGCGTTCGTGCCGAAGACGGCCAACTTCATCACCTGCGGGGGCGACGGCGGGAGCATCCAGTGGAGCGCCGACAACGGCGGCAACATGCGGGCGTTCCCCGGTGCGAAGGACTTCCTGTACGCGGTGGCGGTGAGCGTGGACGGGAAGATCGTGGCGCACGGCGGGGAAGAAGGCATCGTGAGGCTGTACAACGGCGACAACGGCACACTGATCAAGGAACTTCTGCCCGCCGGGGAGAGTCCGAAGAAGGTGGACCCGCCGATGCCGCCGAAGAAGTAGCCGCGAGCCGCAGGCGAGCGCGTTCCGGGCGAACCCCGGTAGTCATGCCGGGGGTACCTTTTTCGGAATGGTGTCCGCCGCGGCCGTGTGAATCGCATTGAAGTGGTAGACAGCAAGCGTGGCGGCCCAGGAAGCGGGGTCGCCACGCTCACGGGCCGCGGGGCAACCCGCGGCCCGCTTTCGTTTTCCGGGACCGCCCGGTCACACCCCCGTGGGCTGGGCGTCGGCCATCAGTCGTAGCAGGGCGTTCGGGCCGTGTGCGCCGAGGAAGGATCCAACGTCAGACCGCACCCCCTACCGGGAGCCGGATGATGTTGACCGCCGACCCGGCCGCTTCGGTCGCAGGCGGGGACGCCCGGCAAACGGGTGCGGGCGAAACGCAACCCCGCGTGCCCCCCTTGTGCCCACCCCGCGGTCGCCGTACCTTAGCCGAGTGACGCACCCGTAGCTCAACTGGATAGAGCATCGGTCTTCGGAACCGAGGGTTAGAGGTTCAAATCCTCTCGGGTGTATTGGCGGGCGGCAGCGTGCGTTGGTCGGTAGTCCCATCTCGGCTTGTTCAGTCGCTCCACAATCAACTTGTCAGACGGCCCGCGCGTGTGGGAGAATGGCCGCAGCCCACGTCTGCTCTCATTCTCCCGGAGCACTCCGATGCCCTGGTTCACTCGCCGGTTCCGCCCGATTCCGCCCGTTCGCCCGCTGACCACCCGCCTGAGGCTGGAGGTGATCGAAGACCGCCTGGCCCCGGCCGTCCTGTCCGTCGTTCACCCGAGTCTGGCCAACGGCACCAGCACGTTCGCCTCCCTCAACGCGGCGCAGGTGGCGTTCACCAGCGGTGACACCATTCAGATCGAACCCGGCTCCTCACCCGGTCCGCTGGGGCTGGACAACCTGTCGGGGCAGACGA
This sequence comes from Planctomycetia bacterium, assembly GCA_031441625.1. Classification (GTDB taxonomy): domain Bacteria; phylum Planctomycetota; class Planctomycetia; order Gemmatales; family Gemmataceae; genus JALHQU01. Next base: position 3,313 of record JANNQE010000016.1, on the reverse strand, counting down.
TCCGCGGCCACCCGGCGTTCGCCGCCGACACCCTGCCGGTCGTCCCCATCAGTCAGTCCGCGGCGCTGGCCCAGACGAACGTCACCCTCCGGAACCTGAACCTCGTGTTCGGCGACAACTTCACCATTACCGGGGCCGGGTGGACCATCGAAGGGTGTGCCGTCACCAACACGTTCAACGTCGGTGTGGCGGAGAGCCTGATCGACCTGGACTCGACCGGCACGACCCTGCGGAACAACCGGTTCACCGGCATCCTCGGCGACGGCAGCGGCGGCGGGAACATCGTCGGCGTCACGCCGCCGGTCGCCGGAAGCAACAACCTGATCACCGACAACACTTTCTTCGCCTTCGAAAACCTGAACATGGTCGAGTACGAAGTCGCCTCCTTCCTTCGCACCGTCACCGATCAGGTGGTCAACAACACCTTCCTCGGCCAGTCCAGTTCGAGCCGGGCCGCACCTCTCCTCCTCGTCGCGTCCGGGTCGAACATCGCAGGGCTGACGGTCGCCAACAACACCTTCACCGACAACTCCGCCACCAATCAGACGGCAATCTACTTCAGCAGCCCGAGTGAGCCGGGCACGTCCGTCACGGTCCGCAACAACCGCATCTCGCTGCCGAACTCGGCCACCAGTGCCGGGAACTGCGGTATCCAAGTGGATGGAACTCCCGGGATCCCCCGCACGTTCTCCCTGTTGCACAACGACGTTACGACCAACGGCAAGGGCACGGGGATCGTGGTGAGCGCGGTCAACACCTCCGCTACGGACTTGGTGGGCAAGGTGGAGGGGAACGACCTGCACCGCAACAGGCTCGGCGTGCGGTTTCTCGCCGCCGGCTCCAACCCGTTCGTCAGTGGAGTCGATCTGGGTGGCGGGGCGCAAGGCAGTCTGGGGCTGAACAATTTCCGCGGGTTCACGGCCGTGGCCACCACCACCGCCGGGGCCATCGTCGTGGGGACGGGGTTCACCACCGCCCAGACGGTGTTCGCGCGGAACAACATCTGGAGCGTGGCCGACCCGGAAACGGTCATCGACGACAACGCATTCGCGAACGTGGATTCCGCCAGCCCGCTGACGGCCAACCAGTCGGCCGTCGCGGCGCTGTACCACACGTTCCTGCGGCGGAGCGCCGTGTTCAGCAACCCGAGCGACGCCGGCGGGTGGGTGACGCAACTGACCAATGGCACGCCGTTCAACACGGTCTCGACGAGCATCACGCGGTCGGCCGAGGCGCTCGGACTGGTGGTGGACAAGCTGTACAAGTCGATCCTCGGCCGCGACGCCGACGCCGGCGGGCGGGCCACGCACGTCAACCTGATCGTGAGCGGGGCGACGGTCGAGCAGATCCAGTCGGCCTTCTTCGCCAGCGCCGAGTACACTCTGCGGTTCGCCGGCAACGTGGCGTTCGTGCATTCCCTGTACCAGACCTTGTTGGGGCGGCTGCCGTCGCAGGCCGAAGTGGATTCACAAGTGGCGCAACTGCCGTCGCAAGGGCGGCAGGGGGTGGCGACGAGTTTCCTGGCCTCGACCGAGTACCGCAACCGCGAAGTGACCGCCCTGTACTTCGACGTGCTGAAGCGGACGACCCCGCCGACGGCCGGCGAGGTGGCGGCGAACGTGACCTCCGGACTCGACCTTCTCAGCCTGCGGGTGCTGTTCGCCGGCACCGCCGAGTTCTTCGCCAACGGGTGAGGTGCGGAGTCGGTCGGGCGGCATCACCCGTCGGTCGGCGTGGCGAGGTCCGGTACCGCCGCGGGCGGTGCCGGTGTCGGGCGGGCGCGGACCGGGCGGGGCACGGCCGGGGGCGTTTGCAGGTCGCGGGCCAGCCGCTCGGCCTCGCCCTCGTTCGTCATGCCCCCGCGGATGAGCGTGTTCAACCCCGGCCCGGCCCGCTCCTTCTCCTCCCACTCGGCCTGCGTACACACCGCGTTCCGCCCCGGTTGCTTCACCGTCGAGACCGTCTGGTACACCACCCACAACGTGTTCTCAGCGTCTCGCATGACCGCCCTCCGGTGTTGTTCGCAACCGGCGACTGTATCACGCCGCCGCGGTTTCCCCTCACGCCAAATGACAAATCGCGGGAAAACAAGCCGACTGCCTGTTTCCCCTGGACTCGCGCCGGGCGGCGGATAGTGTCCGTAGAGCGGGCGACCGATGCGTCACCCGTGACGCCGACCCGACCACAAGCCCCTTCCCGCCGGGTTCGTCCGTCCGCCCGCCGCCGGCCACCCGCCGGCCGGGTCCGCATCGACCCGCGACCCGGCAACGGGTTTGAGGGCGACACGACATGGCCACCCTGTTCGTCGGCAACTTGGCGATGAGTACCACCGACGCCGACCTAATGGAGTTGTTCACCCCGCACGGGGAGGTGGCGTCGGCGAGCGTGTCGGTGGACCGCAACACCGGCCGCAGCCGGGGGTTCGCCCTCGTCGAGATGACGAGCGGGGCGGAGGCGGCGATGGTGGCGGTGAACGGCAAGGCGGTGAACGGGCGGCGTCTGGCGGTCAACCCGGCCCAGCAGAGACCGATTCGCCCGTCGCCCCTACTGAAAATGCCCTCCTGAGTTGCTATACTGTCTTCTTCCCCCCTGCACCCGGCGGGGGTCACTGGAGAACGAATGAGCATCCGTATGCGGCTCCACCAACAGGAGCACATCGCCGCGGCACTGCGGCGGTTCAAGAAACTGCTCGAGCGGAGCGGGATGAAGCGGGAACTGCGGGCGCACGAGTACTACGAGAAGCCGTGCGAAGCTCGTCGCCGCAAACTGTCGGGCAAGAAGCGAGCCATCGCCAAGGCACGGGCCGCCAGCACCGGGACGTGACCACGCTCGAGTTTGAGACCACTCAGTGGGAATGATTCGTGGACACGATGCTGTACGTCGGCAACCTGCCGTTCAGTACGACCGAGCAGGACTTGAAGGAACTGTTCGGACGGTACGGGCGGGTGCTGCGAGCGGAAGTGGTGATGGGTCGGGAGACCGGCCGGAGTCGAGGGTTCGCATTCGTGATGGTGGCCAGCGGCGGCGAAGAAGCCATTCAGTCCGTTCACGCCACCGAGTTCCAGTGCCGCACACTCACGGTGAACGTGGCCGGGGGACGGTGGAGTTCGCGGCGGACACCTCGCACCACAAGTTGAAGAATCCGAACCCCGCCCCGGCGCTGACCGCGGCGGGGTTTTTTGGTGCGCGGGGCAGGCGAACGGCATGACGTGAGTCCAATGCCCACAACTTACGGGGGCGGGTTCGGGGTCTCGAAAGAGTCGCAGGTCCGGCGTAGGACAGGGGTTACCACACACCTCCCCTCCGCAATGGA
>JANNQE010000015.1:0-4329 GCA_031441625.1 Planctomycetia bacterium | reverse complement strand
GTCAGGGTGCCGGCGTTCAGGATGCCGCCGCCCTGCCCGACGGCCCGCCCGTGGGTGACGGTCAGGTCGTCGATGCTCACCGCCGCGGCGGCCGCGACGTTGAACACGCGGCTCAGGCCGCTGCCGCTGACGGCCAGCCGGCCGGTACCCGGCCCGTCGATCTCCAGATCGTCCGTGATGCTCAACTCCCCGCTCGTCAGGGTGATGGTGCCGTCACGGGCGGCGCCGGCGAAGCGGATCACATCCGCGCCGGGGTTGGCGTTGGCGGCCGTGATCGCCGCCCGCAGCGAATCGGGTCCGCTGTCGGCCAGGGTGTGGACTACGAACGTGCTGGGGACGACGCGATCTTCCAGGGGTTCGACGCTCAGGCGGGTGGGCGGGGCGCATCTGGTCCGCCGCGCGGGGAAGCCGTCGGGGGTGCCGGACGGGACGAGGCGCGAACGCGTGAACCGCAGCCAGGATGACAGACGCATGGTCAAAACTCCTCGGAGACACTGGTCTGCGATACAATCAAGGGGACATCGTTCCCGGCGCGCAGACCGTGCGCCGGGGCGGTGCCGGGCCGGTAGGCGTCCTTCTTCGCGGTTGGGACCCACCGGCTGTTTCGTTTGTTTCAGAGCTGGCTCTCGGGGTTCGCGAGCCGGACGGACTGCCGCCGGCGGATCACCACTCCGAACCCAACACTTCGCCGCCCGAAGGCGTCACCGCCCACCACCAGGTGGTCCCACTCATTCCCGGGGACAGCGTGCGGACGCTGCCGTCGGCCAGGCCGACCAGTATCCCGCCGGCGTGAGCGGTCGAGGCCCGGGTCGGGTCGCAGTTGCCGAGGTACGGGGTCGGCTGGTGCTGGAACTTCGATCCGGGGCCGATCGCGTTCGGCGCCCCGAGGTTCGACAGGGCGGCAATCGCGAACCCCGGCTGGAACGCCTTGCCCGGCAGCGTCATGGGCGGCGGCTGCCAGGGGAAAACCAGGGCCGCGGAGTACGCCCACGCGGTGCCGCCGTCCTGGAACGCCGGCGGCATGACCGTGTTGGTGCAGCGAGCGTACTTCTCCGCGTGGAGAATGGTGTTCGAGGTGCCGTCCGTCATGGCGGCGAAGGTGGTTCGACCCTGCGGGCTTGGTGCGGGCGGGCCCACACCCGACACCAGCCCGTTCGGCGCGTAGGAGGACGCGCCGAACGTCTCGCCGCTGATCAGCACGGTCCCCCCCGGAACGACGCTCGGGTCCGAAGGGCACAGGAAGGTCCGCACCGGCTGGCGGTAGACGCCGCTGTTGCCCGGGTAATACACCGCGGTCGCGCCGGCCGGCGGCGGGAACGACACGCTACCCAGGGCGGAGCGGTAGAGGTTCTCCTGCTCCAGGGGCGGCAGCAGGTGGAAAAAGTACGTGCCAAACGTGCCGTTCGCGGCGGCCGGGTAATACCCGATGCCGGGCGGCAGGTGCCCTTTCGAGTCGTGATAGTTGTGGGCGGCAAGCCCGAGCTGCTTCAGGTTGTTGGCGCACTTGATCCGCGCCGCGGCCTCGCGGACCTTTTGCACCGCCGGCAACAGCAGGCCGATCAAGATGGCGATAATGGCGATGACGACCAGCAACTCGATGAGCGTGAAGCCGCGCCGGTGATTCGTTCTTATCGTTCGCAACACGATGCCCCTCTTTGAACCTATTTGGACGAAGTTTCTTTCGATTCGCTCAATTGCGTCACGTCCCAGAACTTGATCGTGCGATCGCGGCTGCCCGTCAACAATCGCCGGCCGTTCGGTGTGAACGCCAGGCTGTTGACGAGGCCGGTGTGGCCGCGAAAAGAACGGATTAGCTTCCCGGTGTGGCTGTCCCAGACCTTTACGGTACTGTCCTCACCGGCCGAGGCGACCCACCGGCCATCCGGGCTGAAGGCCACGGTGTAGACGTCACCGGTGTGCCCCCGCAGCGTCTTTAATTCTTGGCGGCTCTCCACGTTCCAAATCACGACCGTGTTCTCCTTGGAGCCGATCGCGATCCGCTTCCCGTCCGGACTGAAGGCGACATTCAAACACGCCCCGGGAATATGCGTAGGAAACGCGCCGAGCGGTTTTTGCGGTCCAGTTTCGCTAATCTCGCCCAGCCGAGTCGCGTCCCACAGGTGGACCCAGCCCTCCTGGCCTGCTGAGGCCAAGAGTCGGCCGTCGCGGCTGAACACCACTGCCTGGACTCCTCCGCCGTGGGTGCCGAGTGTTCCGATCTTTCGTCCGTCCCGCGCGTCCCAGACTTGCACCGTTCGGTTTGTTCTCCCCGTGACCAGGTATTTGCCGTCGGGATCGGGACTGAAGGCCGCGGCGACGTACTCTTCCGGCCCGTCCCGGAGAACGTACTCTTCCTCCTTGGTGCGCGCGTTCCAGACCGTTATCGTAAACTGCCGGCCGTCGATGCCCGCAAAGGCGAGCCGCTTGCCGTCGGGGTGCCAGGCCACGCAGAAGACGACTTCCTTGTGGAAGTCGAACTCGGCGATCACCTGGTGCGAATCCATCTCCCAGATTTTGGCGGACCTACCGAAGCCGGCCGAGGCAATGGAGTGGCCGTCGGGGCTGACCGCCAGGCTCCAGATCTCCACTTTGGGTTGCGTGAGGGTGTGGGCTTCCTGGCGTTCGTGACCCCGGAGCGGGGTCGCATCCCAAACGCGGATTGTCCCGTCCATGCTGGTTGAAGCCAGGCACAGGCCGTCCGGACTGAACGCAACGCACCCGCACAAGCCGGCGTGGCCGCGGAGGCCGAACAGCTCGCGGCCGGTACCCGCCTCCCAGACATGGACGGTCTTGTCTTCGCCGGTCGACGCGATGAGGCGGCCGTCCGGACTGAACGCGACGGCCAGCACCATTCGTCCGCTGTGCGGAAGGGAGCGGCGGAGTGTGCCGGTCGCCGTCTCCCAGACGTCCACGCTGCGGTCGAAGCTGGCCGTGGCGAGGCTGGTGCCGTCGTCATTAAAGGCCAGCGCGCCGACGGCGTGTCGACCGTCGCGAATCTGGGGCAAGGTGCAGAGGGGACCGCCACCGGCCCGCGCGTCCCAAATCCTTACGCTTCCCTGCCAGTCTCCCGTCGCCAGGCGCCGGCCGTCCCGACTGAAGGCCACACAGATCCCGCGCTTGTCGTGTCCGGGGAAGGTGTGTACCTCCTTCTTGTTTTTCCAGTCCCAGAGCGTCACCGTGCCGTCGCTCCCCACCGCCAGGTGGTTGGGGTCGAGGGGGCTGAACGCCACGGCGTACGCGGTCCCGCGCGTGTGAATGACTTCGCACGGGCGGTCGAACACCATGAGGTCGTTGATCCGGTCCAAGTCCCAGACTTTGACCCGATTGTCCTTGCCCGTGGAGGCCAAATGCTTGCCGTCCGGGTGGAACGCGACGCTTGACACGAACCCCGCATGGGCTTTTTCGAGAGTGCGGATGACCTTCCCCGTCTTTCTGTTCCAGATCTTGACCGTCCCGTCCGCGTCCGCGGCGGCCAGGCGCTCACCGTCGGGGCTGAAAGCGACACCTGTGACGCCTACCTCCCGCTCGTTCTGAAGGATGACTTGTTCGACCCGGCAAAGCCGCATGAGGAGGTCCCACTCCCACGCGCGCAGGTCGTCCGGACACTCGCTGAGGCGGTCCAGAGCACGGCCCAGGTTGTCCGCCGACAATTCGCGGTAGGCCAGTGCGATGCCGCGGTAGTATCCATCCTGCCGCTCTTGCTTGAGCGTCTTATCCAGGTCGTCCTTCGCCTGGGTCTCGGCTTGCAAGGCCCTCGCGATCAGAACGGTACTGGCCGCTAGCCCCGCCACCCCCAGTACCACCGCAACGGCCGCGGCCGCCCCGGTCGCCACCGCCCTCCGGTTTCGCCGCACGAACTTCCGCAGCCGATACCCCGCCGACGGCGGGCACGCCTGCACCGTCTCGTCGTTCAAGTAACGCTGCACATCCGCCGCTAAGCCGTTGGCTGTGTCGTAACGCCGGTTGCGGTCCTTCTCCAGGCACTTCATCACGATCCAGTCCAGCTCGCCGCGGACCAGCCTCGTCAGCTTGGCCGGCTCCGTCTGGCGCTGCGCCGAGATCGACGCCAGCGCCTCGCCCGAGTCGCTCAGCCGCGTGCTCGGCCGGGGCGGCTCCTCCTCCTTGATCATGCGGAGGATCTCGGCGTACGCGGCTTCCTTCATCCGCTTGTGCGTGAGCGGCGTGCTGCCGGTCAGCAGCTCGTACAGCAGCACGCCCAGCGAGTAGATGTCGCTTCGGGTGTCGATGCCCAGGGCGCTCATCTCGGCCTGCTCGGGGCTCATGTACTCGAGCGTGCCGACCATGGTGCCGTACTGCGTGAACAGCGTG
>JANNQE010000014.1:0-2638 GCA_031441625.1 Planctomycetia bacterium | reverse complement strand
GGCGAGAGCCGGCCACCCAATTGAGACCCACCCCTGACCGACCCCACCGACGCCCCGGTTGACTTGACTTCCGCCCCGCCGCCCGACGTGGCCAAGCTGGAAGCGCAGGTTCACGACTATAAGCTCCTCGTGGCCGACTTGCAGACGAGCGCCCGCCGACTGAATGACGACGCGGCCAGGCAGCGGAAGTACGCCTCCGAAGGGTTCGCCCGCGACGTGCTCGGCCTGCTCGACAACCTGGAGCGGTCGAGCGAAGCGGCCAAACTGAAAGGCGAAGGCGGCGTGCTGCTCGACGGCGTGACGCAGACCATCGCGGCAGTGTTGCAGATGCTCAAGCGGCACGCGGTCGAACCGATTACGGTCGGCCCCGGCACCCCGTTCGACCCGAACCTGCACATGGCCGTGAGCCAACAGCCGACCGCCGACCACCCACCCGGCGCGGTGCTGAGCGTGCTGCAACAGGGGTTCACCTTCCACGACCGCGTGCTGCGACCGGCCGCCGTCATCGTCGCCGCCGAGTGAGAACCCGATGCCGACCTACGACTACGTGTGTGACGCCTGCCGGCACGCCTTCGAGGAGTGGCAGTCGTTCAACGACGCCGAACTGACCGCGTGCCCGAAGTGCAAGAAGAAGAAGCTCCGCCGGCTGATCGGCAACGGGGCGGCCATCGTGTTCAAGGGGTCGGGGTTCTACGAGACCGACTACAACCGCAGCGCCGACTACAAGAAGGCGGTGAAGGCGGAAGCGGAACCGCCGGCCGAGGCCAAGCCCGACGCCAAGCCCGCGGCCACCCCCACCGCCGAAACGCCCGCCAGCCCGCCGCCCCCACCACCGCCACCGCCCCCCGAGAAGAAGGGCGGGAAGAAGAAGTAGGTGCCGCCCGGCAGGCGGCACCTACCTGGATGGCCAATTCGGATTGTCCGGGAAAACTCCGAAGTCCGGGCGGGGGCGAACCGATGAGTAGAGTGCGTTGTCCGATCTGCGACGCCCCGATGCCCGGCGATTGGAGCGAATACCCGGACTACCCGTTCTGCACGAAGCGGTGCCGGACCATCGACCTGGGGCGATGGCTGAGCGAGGATTACAAGGTGGCCGGCGGCCCGGCCGACGACGACCGCTCCTCGCCCAAGTCGGACGACGAAGAGTGAGCCTGCGAACACGGCCGTTCCTCCGGCCGACACAATACGCGAAGGGCACGGCGGCCGCCGTGCCCTTCGTCCGTTCGGTAGGGTGGGCCGCTCTCGCCGAGAGCGGCATTCGACCCGGCTCTCGGCGAGAGCCGGCCACCCTAACTCCGCTGCCGCTCCCACTCCCTCACCACCTGTTCCTGCTCGAACGTCTCGATCGACCCCGGTCGCAGCTCACGCACTCGGCGGATCGCTTCCCCCGCGGTCATCCCCTGTGTCACCAGATACGCCGCCAGAACTGTCCCCGTCCGCCCTTTGCCCGCCGCACAATGCACCGCCACGCCCATGCCGGATTTTTTCGCCCGCTCGATGGTGTCAATCGCCTGCCGCAGTTGCCGCCCGCTCGGCGCGTCCATGTCGGGCACGGGAATGTGAACGGCCATCAGGCCGGCGTCGTTCACCCACGCCCGCGGCAGCGGGTGCTCGGTGAGCGTCATCACCACCTGCACGCCCTGCTCGCGGAGCCACGCCAGGTCCGCCTCGTCCGGCCGGCCGAGGGCGGCGAGGAGTGGCGGATCGACCCAACTGAACCCGTATGGCATCGCTCGCCCCGCCGCCGGAAGGAACCCCCAGGGTATCAGATCGTCACGGTTCCGGAAGTGACGGATTGGCCCGCCCCCGCCGGCCGGCTATCATGTCGGGCACCCTTCGGAACTTCCCCGAGCGAGGCCGAGCGATGAAACGTACAGTGCTGTGGGCGGCGGTGGCGGTGCTGGCGAGCGTCGGCGGGGCGCGGGCGGCCGACGCGGCGGCCGTGGCCGTCGTCAAGAAGGGGATCGAGGCGCACGGCGGCGAGGACGCGCTGAAGAAGCCGAAAGGCGGCGAGTACAAGGTGGAAGGCGAGGTGACCATCGGGGCGGAGAAGGGGAAGTTCACCAGCACCATCAGCTACGCCCTGCCGGACATGTTCCGCATGAGCGTGGACACCACCCTGGGCACGGTGAAAACGAGCCAGTTGATCGTCGTCAACAAAGACAAGGTGAAGGCCACCACGAACGGCAAAGCGCAGGAGTTGAAGGAGCCGGCGAAGGCCGAGTTCCTGCAACTGGCCGCCATTCAAGAGGTGAGCCTGCTGTACCCGCTGCTGGACGACAAGAAGTTCACCCTGACGGCCGAGAAGGACGAGAAGGTGAACGACAAGGACGCGGCCGTGGTGCTGGTGACCCGCAAGGGGATGAAGGACGTGCGGCTGTTCTTCGACAAGGCCGGCGGCGAGCTGGTCAAGTTCGTCCACAAGATGCCCGACCCGTTCGGCGCGGAGGCCACCACCGAGGTGGTCCAGAGCGAGTTCAAGAAGTTCGACGGCGTGCTCCAGCCGACCGTGCAGAAGGTGAAGCAGGCGAACAAGGAGTACATGACGCTCAAGATCGTCGAGGCCAAGCTGCTGGAGAAGCCCGACCTGAAGGCGTACGTGATCGAGTGACCCAAGTCGGTGCCGCCTGCCGGGCGG
>JANNQE010000013.1:0-3921 GCA_031441625.1 Planctomycetia bacterium | reverse complement strand
GGCCTCACGGCCGCCGCTCGACCAAATCGGCCGACACGCATCGCGGTCGTATCACATCCCCACCCTCCCGGAGCCTCTCCATGAAACCTCTCTTCCCCCTGGCGGCCCTGCTGCTAGCGTCGGTCGCCTTCGCCGCCAACCCGCTGCCCCGCAGTGCCCCCGAAGCACAAGGCGTGTCGTCCGCCGCCGTCCTCGCGTTCATCGACGCCGCCGACACGAAGGTGGACGTGATGAACAGCTTCATGCTCGTTCGCCATGGGCACGTCGTGGCGGAAGGGTGGTGGGCACCCTACGACGCCAAGAGTCGCCACGAACTCTATTCGCTGAGTAAGAGCTTCACCTCCACGGCGGTCGGCATGGCCGTGGCCGATGGCAAGTTGAGCATCGACGACACCGTGATGTCGTTCTTCCCCGACGACGCGCCGAAGGAGCCGAGCGCGAACCTGAAGAACATGCGGGTGCGCGATCTGCTCTGCATGTCCACCGGGCACCAGACCGAACCGGCGCTGAACCCGACGATCAAAGACCCGTGGACGAGAGCGTTCCTGGCCCACACCGTGCCGTTCAAGCCGGGCACGCACTTCCAGTACAACACGCCGGCCACATACATGCAGTCGGCCATCGTGCAGAAGGTGACGGGGAAGACGGTGCTGGACTACCTGAAGCCGCGGCTGTTCGCCCCGCTCGGCATCGAAGACCCGACGTGGGGCACCAGCCCGCAAGGGGTGTCGCTCGGCGGGTACGGGCTGAACGTGCGGACCGAAGACATCGCCAAGTTCGGCCAGCTCTACCTGCAAAAGGGGAAGTGGGGCGACCGGCAACTGATCCCCGCCGAGTGGGTGGCGATGGCGACGAGCAAGCAGACGAGCAACGGCAGCAACCCGAAGAGCGACTGGGACCAGGGGTACGGGTTCCAGTTCTGGCGGAGCCGGAACGGGGCGTTCCGCGGCGACGGGGCGTTCGGGCAATACTGCATCGTGCTGCCCGAGCAAGACGCCGTGATTGCGATCACCAGCGGGACGAAGGACATGCAGGCGGTGTTGAACCTCGTGTGGGATGTGCTGCTGCCGGGGTTGAAGAAGGAAGCGCTGCCGGCCGACGAAGCCGGGGCGAAGAAGCTGAAGGACAAGCTGGCCAAGCTGAGCGTGCCGGTGCAAACGGGGATGAAGAACGCCCGCATCCCGAAGGACGCCGCGGCGGTGGACTACAAGTTCGCGGCGAACGAGCAGAAGGTGGAGATGCTCGCCCTGCACCTGGAGGGCAACGGCCAGCAGGCGATTATCGTGAGCAAGGTCAACGGCGTCGAACAGAAGTTGACGTGCGGCGACGGCGAGTGGCGGCACGGGACGATGGCGTTCGGCACGTTGCCGGAGCAACCCGTCGCCGCGAGCGGGGCGTGGACGGCCGACGACACGTACACCGCCAAGGTGGTGCTGACCGAGACGCCGTTCATCGCCACGCTCACGTTCAAGTTCGCCGACGGCAAGCTGGAGTACGAGGCGAAGCGGAACGTCGGGTTCGGCGCGACCAGTTCGCCGAAGCTGACCGGCGAGAAGAAGTGACCGTTGGACGAGCCGCGACCGCGGGGAAAAGTGATGGTGCCGGGGTCGGGGGCTGGGTAGAATCGGGTGCGTGGAACTCCCGCACGTGGCCGTCCGGCGTGACCGCCGCGGGGCACCAACTTCATCCGCCGGGGTCAGTCGATGCGATCACTCCTCGCACTCCTGACACTCACCCTCCCGCTCGCCGCCGCCCCGGTGCCGAAGGCGCTGAAGAGGAACCCGCACCCGCTGGCCGGCGAGTGGGTGGTGGTCGAGCGGTACACCGACGACAGCCGAATGCAACTGGCCGACACCATCTACTGGGCCATCGACGGCGAGAAACTGGCCGTGCGGGGGACGCGGCAGGAGGTGCCGGACGGCTTCCTGGGCGACTGCACCCGCACCGTCAACAAGCCGGAAGGCGCGGAGGCGGGCGTCTACGACTACACCATCCTGTTCACCGACGGGTCGGCACCCAGCCGCCGGCCGGCGATGGTCGAGGTGGACGGCGACCGCTTCACCCTGTGCATGACGAGTACGAGCGACGGCCCCCGCCCGGCCGACTGCACGCCCGTCCGCGGTACCATCACCTACGTCCTGAAACGGGCGGACGCCAAGTAACCCGGAGGCCGGCCGATGCGACCGCTGTTCACACTCCTGCTCTTCGCCCTGCCGCTCGCCGCCGCCCCGGTGCCGAAGGCGCTGAAGATGACGGGCGTGAGCCTGGACGGCAAGTGGGAGGCGGTGGAGTACTACTACAACGGGAAAATTGTCTTCAACAACGTCGCCGTCACGTGGGTGATCGACGGGGAGAAACTGTCCATCGACCAAGTGGCCAGGGGTGGCGGACAGGTCGGCGGCGCGGCGGACGTGAGTTACGCGCTGGTCCGACCGGACGGCGGGGCGGCGAACGCGCTCGACTACACCAACACCTACACCGGCACCTCGATTCCTAAGCGTACCACGCCTGGCGTGTTCGAGATGGAGGGCGACTCGCTCAAGTACTGCTTTGCCGGCGCGGTCAACGGCGAGCGGCCGACCGAGTGCAAACCGGCCCTGGGGACGGGGATGTACGTGTTCAAACGGGCGGACGCCAAGTAACCCGGAGGCCGGCCGATGCGACCGCTCTTCACACTCCTGCTCTTCGCCCTGCCGCTCGCCGCCGCCCCGGTGCCGAAGGCGCTGAAGAAAGCCCCCGCCTCGCTGGAAGGCAACTGGCGGTGGGAGTCGCAGGAGACGAACGGCAAGGTCAGCCCGGCCCCGCCGAGCGACTACTGCTTGTGGAAGGTGGCCGGCGACAACATGACCCTGTCGACCGAAAAGGGGACGATGAAGGACGAGCCGTGCGGGCTGGTGAGTGCCACGAACGCCGACGGGGTGCGGGCGTTCGAGTACACGGTGAACAGCAACGGGTACCACCGCCGCGGGGTCTGCGAGGTGGACGGGGACACCCTGCGGGTGGCCTACACGCACGACAACAAGGTGCCGCCGGCGGCGGTCAAGGGCGACAACGGCGGGGTGGTGTACGTGTTCAAACGGGTGATCGACTCCAAATGAGGTGCCTCATGAACCGCGTGATGTGGTCGCTGGTGGCTCTCCTGGTCGCGCCGCTGCTGGTGGCCGCGCCGGTGCCCAAGACGGTGAAGAAGAAGGACGAGGGGGCCGACATCGTCGGCCTGTGGGCGAGCACCCGCGGCGGGACCACCGGCTGGTGGTTCGGCGAGGACGGCAAGGCCGGCACCGGCAACCCCGTGCAGGTGGGGTGCAAGGCCGTCTACAAAGTGGACGCCACCCAGACGCCCAAGCACCTGGACTGGTCCCAGGACGAGGGGAAGACGTGGTACCTGGCCGTCTACGAGATCGAGAACGACGTGCTGAGGATCAACTTCGGAAGCAGCGGCTCGGGCAAGCGGCCGACGGCCGTCGGGCCGAACCAGGGCAGCCAGTTCGAGACCGGCACCCGCAATCCGGACTTCGACAAGAAGTGAGGTACCAATTTAGGGTGGCCGGCTCTCGCCGAGAGCCGGTCGGCGTCGCTCTCGGCGAGAGCGACCCACCCTACCCGCCTCCTTTAGGGTGGCCGGCTCTCGCCGAGAGCCGGTTCGCATGTCGCCCTACCCGCCTCCTTTAGGGTGGCCGGCTCTCGCCGAGAGCCGGTCGGCGTCGCTCTCGGCGAGAGCGACCCACCCTAGGTCGTGTTGACTGAACGTAGGCGGTCTGCGATGGCGGGGCAGCCAAGTTCCCGTGCCGAGGCAGTCATGTTCAGCCGCCACGACCTGTGTGACGCCCACTGGGAGCGGATCCGGCACCTGCTGCCGGGGCAAGCCGGCGGGCACGGCGGCGTCGGCGACGACACCCGGTTGTTCGTGAACGTCATCCG
>JANNQE010000012.1:0-7232 GCA_031441625.1 Planctomycetia bacterium | reverse complement strand
CCGCCCGGCAGGCGGCACCTACTAAAGTCACTTGGCGAACACAGCGTCCTCGTTCGTCACCTCGCCGTCGTTGCGGCCGACGAACTTCTTCATCTCCTTCACGTCGAACTCCCGCTTCACCTTCTTGGTGCTCCCATCCACCATGGCGCAGAAGAAGTAGTCGCCGTCGATCATGCGGCCCAGCTTGGGGAACTCCTTCGCGTCCGGGTCGAGGTCGGTGCCAGGCTTCGTCCAGATGACCGGCTCCCAGGCGTCGATCACGGCGATGGTGTTCGACGTGCCGTCGGTGATGGCGTTGATGCCGATCTTCTTGCCCGGCTCGAACAGCCCGGCGGTGGCGGGGTTGGTGCCGCCGAACCCGCGGTAGAAGGTCTCCCCTTTTTCCGCCTTCACCCGCGTCGGGGCGTAGATTTTCGGCAGCTTCTCGATCAGCTTCTTGTTCGTGTCGCTGTCCCACGCCTCGTCCAGTTTGAACTCCTTATACAGTTCGTCCTGCTCCATGTACGGCAGCAACTGGACCCGCCAACTGAGCAGCGGTTTCTTCTTGGCGTCGACGAGGTCCGCCGGCATACACCCGAATGCGTCGTGGAAATTGTGCATGGCCAGCACGATCTGCTTCAGGTTGTCGTCCACCTCCTTCCGCTGCTCGTCGGTGGCCGGCTCTTCTTTGGCCTTGTCCTTCGGCACCGGGGCGGCCGTCACCAGCACGGCGAGCAGGGTTGCGGTCAACACGGCGAACGCGGGTCGCATGGCGGCACCTCCGAAAAGGGGACAGTGCGATTGTCGAAGGTGCGGGGCGGGAGGGGAAGGGGGAAATGGGAACCCGCCGCCGATCCGCCTTGACCGGCCCGACGACGGCGGGCATACCCGCGGCACTCGGGGGGATGGCGATGAACTGCCGCGTGCGGGGTGCGGGCTGGCTGGCGGTCGGGCTGGTGGCCGTGGCGGGCGGGTGCGCGACTGTGCCGCCGCTCGACAACCCGCTGCTCGTCCGCGCGCGGGTGGCCGACGCCCCCGGAGCGGCGGGCGACCCGACCGGCCGGCCGGGGTGCGCCAGCTACGACGAGGTGTACGAGCGGCTGCTCGACGCCCTGGACGACGACTTCGAGATCGTGCCCGGCTCGCGGTACTCGCGTGAAATCCGCACCGTCCCACGGGTCGCCCCCGGCTACGAGCAGCCGTGGAAGCCCGGCTCGCCCGACCCGGCCGAGCGGTGGAACGCCACACTCCAGTCGATCCGCCACTTCGCCATCGCCCGGATCGACGAGGCCGAGGGCGGGTACCGCGTGACGGTGGAGGTGTACAAGGAACTGGAGACGGTCGGCCTGCCCATGTACACACTCGGCGGGCAGGCGGCGTTCCGGTCCGCGCCGGTGGCCGACCGCACGGTCGACACGCCCGTCAGCCCCGGCACGGCCGAGCGGCAGTGGACGCCGGCCGGCCCCGCCCCCCACCGCGACTTCGCCTTCGAGCAAAAGGTCCTGAAGAAGGTGATGCGGCCGGGCGGGGTGAAGTAGGTGCCAGCGGCGGCGAGGGCGTCGCGGTTCCATTGAGTGCCGCCCGGCAGGCGGCACCGACTTCACTGGTCGTCCGCCAGTCGCTTCGGCAGCTTCACCGTGAACGTGCTCCCCTTGCCGAGCACGCTCTCGACGCGGATGCGGCCGTGGTGCTGTTCGATGATCTGCCGGCACACGCTCAGCCCCAGCCCGCTCCCCCCGCGGCCGTACTCGTCGGGCGACTTGGTGGTGAAGAACGGCTCGAAGATCTGCCGCAGGTTCTCCGCCGCGATGCCACCGCCGGTGTCGGCGATCTTCACCTCCACCGTGTCGCCGGCCGGGTTCTCGCCCACCTCCACCCGCAGCCGCCCGCCGGTCGGCATCGCCTGCCGCGCGTTGATGACCAGGTTCACCAGGATCTGCTCGATCTGCCCCGGCACCACTACCGCCCACGGCCGGCTGGTCCACCGCTTCTCCATGTGGACGCGGTGCTTGGACAAATCCTTCTCGGTCAGCAGCAGCACCTCTTCGACCAGGTGAACGATGTCGGTGCTCTCGCGGGTGGCCGAGTTGTTGCGGGCGAACCCGAGCACGCTGTTCACCACCGCCGCCGCCCGCTGCCCGCCCCGCAAGATCTTCTCGAACGCCTGCGCCTGGGCGGCCGGCGACTGCCCTTTCAGCCCGATCTTGGCGTAGTTGGTAATGGTGGCGATGACGTTGTTGAACTCGTGGGCGACGCTCGACGCCAGCTCGCCCACGCTGCTCAGCCGCTGCGCCTGGAGCAACTGCTGGCGGAGGGAGTCGGCCTCGCTCGTCGGGCTGGTCGGGGCGTGGGCGTGCGGCTCATGTCCGGTCGTCGTCGTCATGGGCATCCGTTCCCCGATGCGGCGGGGGAGAGGCGTTGGTGAGTCGGCGAACGCAACCCCGGCACAAGGGAAGGTATCGGCCGGGGCGAATCGGCCTCTTCATCCGAACGGGGCGATTGTGAAGGTGCAGTGCAAGTGAATTTCCCTGGAAGCGGGCATTTTTCCTGCACCGGGTGCGGAGGGGGTGAGCGGACGTGGATGTGTCTGTGGTTTTCGGCCTCGCAGGTGAACCGGCGTCGTCAGCCGCCTGGGTTGCAGTCCACCCAGGCGGCTCACCCGACCACGCGCCGCCCGCCTCACCCCCGCACCGTCTCGCCCATGCGGAAGATCGGCTCGAGCAGGCCGAGGACCACGAACAGCACGACCGCCGCCATGACGAACAGCATCATCGGTTCGACCAGCTTGACGGCCAACTCGAGCGTGCGGGTGGTCCGCCGCTCCAGGCTCTCACTCACCTTGATGAGCACCTTCTCCAGGGTGTTCGACTCCTCGGCGATGGCGATCATCTCCACCACGTCGGTCGGGAAGTGGCGGTTCCGCCGCAGCGGGTCGGCCAGCTTCTGCCCCGCCGTGATGCTCTCGGCCGACTCCTCGATGGCCTTCACGATCACCTTGTTGCCGGCCGAGTCCTTCGCAATGCCCAGCGCCCGCAGCATGGGGATGCCGTTGGCCAGCATGGTGCCCAGGATGCGGGTGAAGCGGGCCAGGGCCAGCCCGCGGGCCAGCCCGCCGATGATGGGGACGCGGAGCTTGACGTTGTCCATGACCCACCGCCCGCCGTCCGACCGCGCCCACAGGGTGTACCCGACGACGACCCCGGCCAGCACCAGCACCGCCAGGACGGCCAGCAGCGGGTTGGTCAGCACGTGGCTGACCTCGAGCAGGATGACGGTGGTGGCGGGCAGCCGCCCCTTCGCCTTCAGCCCCTCGAACACCGGCTCGAACTTGGGCACGAAGAAGACGATCAGGATGAGCAGGACGGCCGTGCCGGCCACCAGCAGGAAGGCCGGGTACGCCATCGCCCCCACCACCTTGCTCTTCATGTCCTCCTGGTGCTCGACGAACGTGGCCGTGCGGGCCAGCACGTCCTCCAGGAACCCGCCCTCCTGCCCGGCCTTCACCATGCTCACCACCAGGTCGTCGAACACGCGGGGGTGCTTGGCCATCGCCTGAGCCAGTCCGGTCCCCTCGGACACGTTCATCCGCACGTCCCGCATGATCGCCTGGAGCCGCTTGTTCGTCGTCGCCCGCTCGAGCAGTTCGAGCGACCGCATGAGGGGCACGCCGGCTTGCAGCAGGTCGGCCAACTGGCCGTACATGGTGGCGAGCTGCCGCCCGCTCACGCCCCCGAACAGGCTGAACTTGCCCGCCGAGCTGCCGGCCGACATCGTAATCGAGATGGGGAACAGGCCCTTCGCGTCGATCATGGCGGCGGCCTCCCGCTCGTTCCCGGCGGTGACGGTGCCGGTGCTCTTGTTGCCGGTGCTGGCCAGGGCGGTGTAGCTGAAGTCGGGCATAGGTCGATTGCGGAATGTGGAGTGCGGATTTCGGAATGAAAGACGTCGACCGATCAAGTTGCCGGGGCCGACTCAAACGGAAGCGGAGGGGAACTGCGGGTTTCCGTTCCGCAATCCCCGTTCCGCATTCCGCACTACGACAAGTCGCCCGCCGTCGTGCGGGCCACCTCGTCCAGGGTGGTCGTCCCGTTCAGGCACTTCCAGAAGCCGTCCTGCCGGAGCGTCCGCATCCCCTGCTTGAGGGCCTCCATGCGGATGACCGAGGCGTTCACCTTCTGCACGATCAGGTCTTTCACCACGTCCGTGTTCACCAGCAACTCGTGGATGCCCGTCCGCCCGCGGTACCCGCTATTGCGGCAGTTGCGACAGCCGGTGCCCTTGGACAGGTGCTCCCACGGCTCGGTGGTGGCCGGGTTCACCTTCGGGAAGTCGATGGGCACGTCGACGTCGGCGGTCGGCACGAACGTCGTCTTGCACTCCGGGCAGACAGTCCGCACCAGTCGCTGGGCCATCACCCCTTCGACCGTGGACGCCACCAGGAACGGCTCCACCTTCATGTCGATGAGTCGGGTGAACGCGCTCGGGGCGTCGTTCGTGTGCAAGGTGCTGAACACCATGTGCCCGGTCAGGCTGGCTTGAATGGCGGCCTCGGCCGTCTCCAGGTCGCGCATCTCGCCGATCAGGATGATGTCCGGGTCGTGCCGCAGGATGCTCCGCAGACTGGACGCGAACGTCAGCCCGATCTTGGCGTGCGTCTGGATCTGGCAGATGCCCGCCTGCTGGTACTCGACCGGGTCTTCGACGGTGATGATCTTGGTCGACTCGTCCTTCACCTCGTTCAGGGCCGAGTACAGGGTGGTGGACTTGCCCGACCCGGTCGGCCCGGTGACGATGACGATGCCGTGCGGCCGGTCGATCATCAGCCGGAACTTCTTGTCGTAGTCGGGCAGGAAGCCGATGTTCTTCAGGCTGAACACCATGCGGCCCTTGTCCAGGAGCCGCATGACGATCCCCTCCCCGTGGATCATGGGGATGATGCTCACCCGCACGTCCACCTCGCGGCCCTGCACCTTCATCTTGATGCGGCCGTCCTGGGGCAGACGCTTCTCGGCGATGTTCAGGCGGGCCATGATCTTCAGCCGCGACACGATGGCCGCCGACCAGCGGTTGATCTCGGGGGGCAGCCGCTGAGATTGGAGCAGGCCGTCGATGCGGTAGCGGACGACGATCCCCGTCTCCTCGTGCTCGATGTGCACGTCCGACGCCCGCTCGCTCGCGGCCTCGATCAAGATCTTGTTCACCAGCCCGACGACCGTGGCTTCCTGGGCCTGCTTCGCCGCCTCGCTGTCGTCCGCTTCGATGTTCTCCAGCAGTTCGATGTCGTCTTCTTTCTTGGCCGTGGCCATCAACCCGGCCACGTTGTCGCCGCCGATGCCGAAGTGCGTCTTCAGCAGCCGGGCGATTTCTTTCGGGCTGCCCAGCACCGGGTGAATCTGCAACCCGGTGATGGTCTGCAGTTCGTCCAGGGCGTAGGAGTCGAACGGGTCGCCGGTGGCCACCACCAGGGTGCCGTTGCTCCGCGCGAGCGGCATCAGGTTCTTCTTGTGAACCAGCTTCTGCGGGATGCCCACCAGCGCGGCCGGGTCGACGGTCGCCACTGTCAGGTCCACGAACTGCAACCCGAACTCGTCGGCGAGGGCGGGGAAGAGCGCCTCCTCCTTCACGAACCCCTTTTCGAGGAGGGTGAGGTGCGGGGGGCGGTCGGGGGCGGCGGACACGGCGTCGCGGGCGCGACCCCGCTCGGCTTCGGACAGGATGCCGCGGTCGGCCAGGGTGTCGATCAACTGCATGTGCGAGAGTCCCGGCGGGCGAGAACCACGCGGTAGTTTACCCGGTAATTTATGAGAACCCAGGGAACCGAATCTGGGAAAGTGACAAGGGCCGGAGAAAGTGGGAAGGGTTTGCGGCCTGTTCACAGCGAGCGTGCGAGCGGTATACGCTACTGAACTTCGGGAGTCGAATGCGACCGGAAACCTGGATAGCCGCGGAGCGGCGGCAGATGTTAGCCAGGGGTGGAGTGAGCCGCAGGCGAACGGAACCCCTGGAACCAATGCGATAACACGATGAAGCCCCGGAGGGGCGGCAGAACCCGCGCGTCTGCCGCCCCTCCGGGGCTTGTTCACTTCTCGCCTCAGAGTCTGTGAATCAATCGGCGATTTCCCGGCAGGGATCGAACGTGTGCAAAAACAACCGCGTAGGATCGCTCAGGATCGACGATCTCAACCTCCGACCGAGGATTTCTGCCCACCCGTGGAAATCGGGTTCGATTGATTCACAGGCTCTCAGACCAGGGGTTTCGTCGCTCGCCTTCGGCTCGCTGACTCCACCCCTGGCTAACGTCTGCCGCCGCTCCGCGGCTGGGTTACTCCCCACTTCCGAGTTGCTGAAGTCGCTCGGCCAAGTCGTCGCGGTCAAACTCGATCGCATCCCCGCGTGTATCGCGTACGTGGATCAACAGTCGGGCCACCACCTCCCGCTGGTCCGGTGTCAAGGCGGCGATTCTCTCCGGGCGCAGCTGGCAAAGGAACAGGAAGAGGTATTCCTCGCCCCCCGCGCCGAGGAGAACGCGCGCGAGACCGGGCATGTAGTACAGGTAGCCCGCCGTATCCACTTCGGAGATCGGGTTAAACCCGACGTTGCCCACTTCGCTCAAGCGAATGGTGTTCGCCGTGTGGGACCGAAGTAATTCGTCGTGGTCCGCCCACTCGGGATCGTCCCGATAGCCGGCGAAAAAATGCTCCGGCCGTGGGCAGATGCCGAACGCCGCTTGAACCACCTTCAGGGCTTCGAGATCGCTCACGGCACACCCACTCGCTCAACACGTTACACCGCGCACCGCCCGTTGTCGCACGCCGGCCGCTTCTTCTTCGGCAGCATCGGCCGCACCCACGCGAACACGACGTACCCGATGCGGGCGACCCAGTTGAATACCAGCAAGCGGGTGAGCTTCGCCAGCCAGCGGAAGCCGGGCACGCACTCCCACATGCCGATCAACGCATCGACGCCGAACAGCATCGTCCCGCTCGCCTCGTCGCGGACGTGCATGTGCTTCTGCACCCGCACCGCATCGACGCCGTGGGCGGCCGGGTCGAAGTCGGGCAACGAGATGTCAATGTAGGCGAGCGAGCCGTCCTTCACCCGCTTTTTGAACATGCCAATCTCGGTCGCGCACAGGTGACACAGACCGTCGTAGAAGATGGTGCGACGGACGGCGGTGGTGGTGGTGCTCATGAACTATTCTTAGGCGAGCGGCCCGCGTGAGCGGGCTGTTTCGTGGCGCGGGGAACAGCCCG
>JANNQE010000011.1:0-3252 GCA_031441625.1 Planctomycetia bacterium | reverse complement strand
CCCGGTCGAGGGCGGCGTCCTTCCACTGCGTCAGCTTCGCCTTCAGCGTCTGCCACCAGTTCGGCTTCGTCACGGTCGGCACCGCCGGAGTGGGCGGCGGCGGGGTGATGCCGCCGGTGAGCAGGGCCCGCACGTCCGGGTTGGTGAGCAGTTCGAGCACCACCTCCTTCACCGCCTGCATCGCCCCCTCCTTGCAGGCGTCGGCGACGGCGGCGGGGAGGGCGTCGGCGAGCACGTCGAGGATCGAGTCGAGCCGGTCCAACTGGTCGCCCAGCTGCTTGCGGGGCGGGCGGCCGTTCAGGGTCGCGGTCATGAGATTCTCCGGGAACAGAGCGACCCGCCGGGGTGAGCGGCGGGTCTGGGGGGATGAGTGGGAGCTGGGTTCAGCAGAGGTCGCCGCAGTACCGCGCGTAGTCGGCGCGGAGTTCGGCCCGCACCTGCGACACGCGGGCGGCCGACACGCCGACCTCGCCAGCGATGTCCCCAGGCCGCTCGCCCGCGAGCAGGCGGTCGAGCACCCGCCGCTTCGTGGCCGCCAGGGAGCCGACCCAGGCGGGGAAGTCGAGGCGGAACTGCACCTGGTCGGGCACCGGCGTGCGGGTGTTGTCGTGGACGGCCTCGGCCAGACTGTCGGGGGCGGACAGCGAGGTGAGCCGCACCCGCTTCCGTTGCGAGCACGCGGGCGAGCACACGTCGCCCACCGGTTCGCTGCCGCACGCCCGCCGGCCGGAGCGGGCGGCGTACCCGGCCAGGCGGGTGGCGAACGTGTGCGGCTGACGGCCGCGGCGGGCGAGGCGGACGAACCACACCCAGCACAGGGCGACGGCCTCGCAGGTTGTTTCCTCCCGCTGGTGCGGACAGCGGACCTGGCGGAGGTGGAAGCGGACGACGGCGAGCACGCGGGGGAGGACGGACAGAAAATCGCGGCTGGTGGCGGGGGACGGCGGTTCGGGCATGACGGGCTCCGGCGCGGCGAGTGCCGCGGGTGGGACGGGTCGGGCGGGTTGACGGAGGGGAACGAGTTGCGAAGCGACCAGTGACGGGTAGGACCGCCGGCAAGGAAGTTTGACACGGATGGGGTGCGGATTAACGGCGGGCGGACAGCGGTGAACGTCGGGTGGGTGGTAGGCGGTCGACGGGTTCGCGGTCGGGCACGGGCGGCTCCGCCGGAACGAGCGGGCCTCGAGCGGGGCGGTGGAGGCGAAGGGGGTCGAGGAGGTGTTCGTGCGGCTCGGACGGGCCCGCGGCCCCGTCTGCCAGGGTTGGCGAACGGAGCCGCGGGTGACGGGCGAGGGGTAGCCCCGCCGTCATCAGAGTTTGACACGAACCTACGGGGGATTAGGCCGAGATCTGGTGGACAGATTCACGCGGTCGCGCGGCGACGTTGGAGCTGTCCGGTGCGACCGGGGTGGCGATTCGACGAGCCCGGACAACGGCCCACTCTCCGCTAATCGTCGGTGGAGTCCGCCTCACCACCCTCAGCGGAGGGTCGCGACCGCTTCAAACCGCGTGAAACGGTCGCCGGGGACACAAATAGCAACTCTGCCATCCGCTGGGGAAGAGTTACTCCGCTCCCAGGGGTTGACGGTTGCTCCCCCTTCGTCCCCAATGCGCGTGGTGACCGCTCCCGGGGTTTGTACCCCCACCCGTGGAGCAGATCCCAGAGCCTGAGGTACACCGACTTTTCGGCCGTAGCTTCATCCGGGCTGACCCGGGCGGCGACTGCGGCCAGGGGCGGCTCGGTCGCAAAGTAGTCGTACGGCAGGATCACCCGCTCCGCCCTCGGTTTCTTGACACTGTCCGGGCCGCCGTCCGCCGTCGCTTCGTGAGCGCCTGCGGTCGGTTCGACCGCCGACTGCTTCTTGGTGCCGCCCCCCTGGCCGTCGGCCGGCATTCCGTCCGCCGGCCCGTCGAACCGGGCTCTGTCCACCACGTTGTCCAAGACCCCCTTCAACTGGCGGACGTTGCCCGGCCAGTCCGAGCTCAGGAGCAGTACCCAGGTGCGGAAGTCGAGGCGGTAGTTGGTCGGGCCGAGGAACTGCATGACCAGCAAGAACAGGTCGCCGACCCGCTCCCGGAGGGGGGGGAGGTGGATGCGTACTGCGATCCGGTCGAGCAGGTCCCGGCGGATGTGCGCCTCGACGTGTGGTAATCGGCGCGCAATTCTGGTCCACTTCGGCACCCAATTCTGGTCCACGGTACAACGGCCCCCATTCGCGGCAGGACGCCGCACACTTGGGGAGCAAGGATGCGTCCCGTGGACGACTTCGCGCGCATCCGGCAACTGCACCGCGACGGGGTGAGCGGCCGTCAGATCGCCACGCAACTCGGCGTCGGTCGGGACACCATCCGCAAGGCCCTGGCGAACGCCGACCCGACCCCGTACACCCGCACCGCCCCCCACGCCGCCCCGGTGTTCGGCCCGTTCGCCGCCGTCGTCGATGCCATCCTGGAGGCCGACCGCACCGCCCCGCGGAAGCAGCGGCACACCGCCAGTCAGATCTTCCGCCGGCTGGTGAAGGACCACTCCTACACCGGCGGGTACGACCAGGTGCGGCGACACCTGAAGAGCCGGCGACAGGCGGCCCGCGACACGTTCGTGCCCCTCGACCACCCGCCCGGCCATCGCTGTGAAGCCGACTTCGGGCACATCCACGTCGACTTCCCCGCCGGCCGCCGGTTGGTGCCGGTGCTGGTGATGACGTGGCGTGACTCGAACGCGCCGTTCGCCCTCGCCCTGCCGACCGAGCGCACCGAGGCGATCCTGCACGGCATGTGCGAAGGGTTCGCGTTCTTCGGGTGCGTGCCGGCCGAGGTGTGGTGGGACAACCCCACGACGGTGGCCATCCACATCCTTCGCGGCCGCGAGCGGACCCTCCATTCCCGGTACGCGGCGCTCGCCTCGCACGTCCTGTTCGCGGCCAAGTTCTGCCTGCCGCGGACGCCCCGCGAGACGCCGCGGGTGGAGAACCGGGTGAAGGATCTGGAGCGGAGGTGGGCCACCCCGGTGCCGGTCGTCGCCGACCTGGCCGCCCTCAACGCGCACCTGCGACAGTGCTGTGTCACCGCCCGCGAGCGGACCAGTGGCGGGAACGCCGAGACGGTCGGCGTCCGCTTCGACCGCGACCGCGCCGCCGCTCTCCCGTGACCCCGTCATCCGTTCGACGCGGGCGTGATCGACACGGGGGCGGTGGACAAGTACCAGACGGTGGCGTTCGACGGCAACCGGTCCAGCGTGCCGCGGCGGTGGGC
>JANNQE010000010.1:0-4833 GCA_031441625.1 Planctomycetia bacterium | reverse complement strand
TTCACCAGTCAGCTTTTCGCCCCGATGGCCTGCCGCAGTGGGGTGATGATCTTCGGCATCACCTGTTCCGTCACCAGTTCGTCCAGGATCCGCCGCTGGTTCACGTAGCTCTCGTGGTAGCTCTTGAACGGCTGGCGGCCCCAGAACTGCCGCACGGTGAAGTAAATCGTGATCGGGCTGTCGGGGTAGTTGCCGGTCCGCACCTGGTAGGCGCTGGTGCGGGTTTCGATGCTCAGGCGGGCCTGAAGTTGGCAGCCGTCGTCGAGGGCCACCATGAAGTTCGGCTGGTAGTTCAGCACCCGCGCGCCGTCCAGCTTGAAAAGGCCGTCGAACGGCCCGTCGGCGGCCAGGGCCTCGGTCACGATTTCGTCGTGGTTGCCCTGGTACATCAGGTCGAAGTAGTACAGCACGTCGAGGGCGTCGGTGTCGATGGGGTGAATGCCCAGGTGGTACGGGGCCATCTCCAACAGCTTCTCGTTCTGGGCGTCGGCGTCCTCGATGGTCGGCGGGTTGACGAACCCGCTCGACAGCCGCCGCCCGTCGATGTTCACGAACCGGTAGCTGCCGGCGTCGCGGTCCTCTTCCAGGTTGTACTCGTTGCCGTCCCGCTTCTCGAAGTCGGTCATTTTCGGGTACAGCTTCCGCACCGAATCGAAGAAGTGCAACACCGTGTCCCGGCTGGTGGGCAGTTCCACCTTGCTGGCCAGGTACGTCGTCACACCGAAATCATCGCACATCGAGGCGAAGGAGCTCACGGGCTTGGTCCCCCTTTCAAGTCGCACCGAAGTCGCCGCAGCCTCATCGGGCCGGAGTGGGGCGGGTCGTTCAGGCGATGCCTATTCTTCGCTCCAGCCGCGGAAGAAACAAGCCACGCAGCCGGCGGACGCAGGGCAGACGCGGCGAACCGGGCAAAAGTTCGGTGCGGAATTGGAACCGGGAACGGAGTGACCGGGTGGGTGATGTGCCCACCCGGTCACTCCGTTCCCGGCCATCTTGATACCCGGTCACTGCGTTCCCGGTTCTACGCCGCCATCTTCGCCAGGGTCTTCGACGGCACGGGCAGCCGCAGCTCGGCCTTGTCCAGCCACTTGCCGGCGTCGGGCGCGCCCTGCCACTGTTGGAGTTTGATCCCGGTGACGGTGTCGCGTTCTTCGTCGTCGAGGATTTCCTGATAGGCTTCGCCATACCCGGCCCGCACCTGGGTGGACGACCGGCCGACGAACAGCAGGGCCTCGCCCCGCCCGCTCAGCACGGCCACCGCCCGCCAACCCTGGGCCTTCGATTCGGTGACGATCAGCATTCCGTTCCCCTCCGTGGTGCATCGAGATGGTCACAGTCCGTGTGACTTGAGGAATTCTTCCGACTGCCCCCCCGTTCGTCAAGAAGAATCCACCTCAGTTCTGCGAAGTCGCGTCGGTTGTCGTTACTGCGGCGGGGAATACGATGTGTGCTGTGGTGAACCCGCCGGCTGGTCGCGGCGTCTGATTCTCACCCGGAACGGTGCTCGAGCGGCTGAAGAGGCGGCACTGGAAATGCCGTATACGGGTATCCCCCGTATCGAGGGTTCAAATCCCTCCCGTTCCGCTCCCAGTTTTCGAGTTGTGGTAGGCCCATCGCACGACGGCCCACGTCAACGCCGTTGCTCCAATCGGTTGAAGCCACGACAAGTCGAACTCGTAGCCACCCCCCCCCGCGCGGATCTCGACTGCGAGCAGTCCCGCCGTTCCCGCCCAGGTCAGCCACTTCGACCACCTGTCCAAATTGGGCAAGCCGAACGCGAACACGGCGACGACCGGAGCCAGGACGGAGTACGTGTTCACCTCTACTGATGGTCCGAACAGCGTGACCCAGATCAGCCCGAGGCTCAGCGGGGCGACGACGGATGCGGGGAGTTGTTGACGGCTTTTGCACACCGCCCATACGAACGCTCCTGCGGCGACGAGCGACACCACGAGCGACACGAACCGGGGAACCGGCACGCCGGTCAGGTCATACGGGATGATGGTCCAGTCTCGCGGGGCGCGGGAGTGGTCGGCCGCTGTGCGGTCGTCGGCGGTGGTCGCTTCGATCATCTCGGCATGGCGGTCGAGCACGTAGCCGGGATGTTGAAGCACGAAGGGCAGCGCGAACAGTGCTGCCGTCGTGATGGCAAACCGCCAGCTCAGCGTCTTCGGAAACTGGACGACGACGAGCAGCCCGATGGCGAAAGTGTACAGCTTGAAGTAACCGCAGCCCGCCAGCCATGCCGCCGCTTCCCACCACTTCCCCCGTGCCGCGGCCACCACGCCCATCACCGCCGCCGCCGTCACGATCAGGTTGGTTTGCCCGTTGTTGAACGCGGGGATCATGAACACCGCCGCCGCCACCCACACGCCGCACCGTCGCAACTGGTCCAGCGGGGGTAGCACGTGCTTCAACAGCCGGTAAATGCTGAAGGCGTAAAGTGCGAGGCACGCCAGACGCCAAACGATGGCCGCAGTTTTCCCGTCGAGCAGCGCGAGTGGTGCGAACAGCGCCGCGATACCGGGGGGGTTGCGGTAGATGTCCAAACCGGGAATGGGCGCGTAAAGGGGTGTACTGGCGAGCCACCGCTCACCGGCGACGAGATAGATGGGCACGACGGAGTTGCTCGTCGGCGACGCCACGATCACCCGTCCGATCACTCCGGCCGTCATGCCGACCCACACCCAGAAGGCCACCCACAACGGCAGGTTCGGGCCGAGCTGTCGTCGCCACCAGTCACGCATCGTCGCCCCCGCATCCAGTAGGTGCCGCCTGCCGGGCGGCACACGCCCACCACTGCCGCCCGGCAGGCGGCACCTACCATCACGCATCACCGCCCCCGCTGCCGGTGCAGATGCCGCGTTTGGAACTTCGCACGAACTCGATCAACTCCTTCACCGCCGGCAGGTGGCCGTCGGCGGCCTCCACTTGCTCCAGCGCCGCACGGATCGTCAGCCCGCTGCGGATGATCGCCTTGAACGCCCGCCGCACGCCCATGATCTCCTCGTTCGGGATGCCCGCCCTCCGCATCCCGATCACGTTCACCCCGTGGACGATGTTGATCTCCTGGACGATCCAGAACGGCGGCAAGTCCTGGCTGATGCTGGACGTGCCCGACAGCATCGCCAGACGCCCCACCCGGCAGAACTGGTGAACGCAGGTGTTGCCGCTGAGAAACGCGCCGTCGGACACACTGGCGTGTCCGCCGATGACGGCCCCGTTGGCGAAGATGGCTTTGTTGCCCACCGTGCAGTCGTGAGCGATGTGGCTGTTCACCATGAACAGGTTGCCGTTGCCGATGCTGGTCAGCCCGCCGTTGGCAGGCATCCCGCGATGCACGGTCACGAATTCGCGGAAGGTGTTGCCGTCGCCGACCTCCACGCGGGTCGGTTCGCCGGTGTAGCCCAGGTGCTGCGGGGTGTCGCCGATGACACAACTGGCGTGGAAGTGGTTGTTCGCCCCCGCGCTGAGCAGGCCCGTCAGGTAGGCGTGCGGACCGACGGTGCAACCGGGTCCGAGCGCCACGCCGGAATCAATGACGGCGAACGGGCCGACGCGCACGTCTTCGGCCAGCTTCGCGTCGGGGTGAATGTCACAGGTCGGGTGAATACGGGGAGCGGACATCCGAGTGCTTCGCGGGGGTCTGGGTCGCCGATACCGTACCCAGACCCCGAACCACCCCGCTAGCCCAAAGTGGTCTGCGCGCACCGCGAGCGGTCCTGTTTAAACCCCGCGCGGAGCGAGCAGAACACAAGCCACCACCCCCCGACACCTGGGCCGAGCTGCTCGTGGTGCCCGAGAACCGTTCGGCGGTGCGGGCGGGCGTCCGACTCGTTGCGGCGTTCCGCAAGGAGGCGTGCGGGCCGCGGTTCGCCCGGCCGCTGGTATTCCACGGGCCGATCGGGTGCGGGAAAAGCGCGATGGTGCGGGCGTTGGTGAATCAGGTGATCGCGGGTGAACAGGCCCGCACGGTGCAGGTGCTGCCGAGTGCGGAACTGCCGCGTGACATGGATGAACTGACCGCCCTGCGGTCAGTGGACTTGTTGGCTCTCGAAGACGTGCAACATCTCAAAGACGCCGACGTGGGTTCGCTGCTGTCGCTGCTGGACGTGCGCTCGGCCCGTCGAATGCCCACGCTGTTCACCGCGTCGTCGGGTCCGGCGGTGTTGGAGTTGCCTCGGCGGTTGACGAACCGCTTGACGGCCGGGTTGGTCGTCCGTCTCGACCCGTTCGGGCTGACGTCCCGTCAGAAATTCGCCAGCTGGTACTCCGCGAAATGCTCGCTGCGGTTGGCGGCGGGGGCCATCGACTTCCTTACCCGGTGTGCCGACGGCCTCCGCCCCCTCGCCGGTATGATCGACACACTCCGCACCACCAGTGCAGCCCGAAAAGGCGAACTGTCGGCGTCTCAAGTGCGGGAGCTGCTCGCCGCCCCGTTGCCACCGACACCGCTTCTCGAGCGCATCACCCGTACAGTGGCAAGTGCCTTCCGGGTGAAGCCGAAGGAGCTGCTCGGGGCCAGCCGGCTGCGGACGGTGCTCATCCCGCGGCAGGTGGCCATGTACCTCGGGCGCGAGGTGGCGAAGCTGCCGCTGGCGGTCATCGGCCGGCACTTCGGCGGGCGGGATCACACGACGGTGATGAACGCCGTGCGGAAGATCGAAGCCAAGATACTAGTGGACCCGGAGTTCGCCGGGCGAGTCCAGGAGATCCGCCAGGGGTTGGAATAGCCTCGTCATCGCCGCGGGCGTGGGGGCGGGGGTTAAAAGAACCCCGCCAACTCGCCGCGCAGTCCCAAGACCAGGTGGAAAACCCGCGCGGCGGGGGCGC
>JANNQE010000009.1:0-15927 GCA_031441625.1 Planctomycetia bacterium | reverse complement strand
TAGGTGCCGCCTGCCGGGCGGCACACGCGACACAGTGCCGCCCGGCAGGTGGCACCTACTGCTTCACCCGCTTCAACGACGCCTTCGCCTCGGTGGTGAGTAGTGCCTCGGGCGCTCCGCCGGCCCAGCGTTCGAGCAGTTTCACCGCCGCCGGCGTCCGCAACCGCTCCACTACCTCCACCGCCCGCACCACCCGTTGCGACTCCGACGAAAGGGGGAAGTGGTTGATCCTCGCCACCAGCCGTTCGAGACGCTCGCCGGCCTCGGCGTTGATCGGCTTCTCGGCCGCGGCGAGGATCAGCCGGCGGGCCGGGTCGAGTACCGTTTCCAGTGACCTTTCGGCCGCCTCGCGGGTCTTGAAGTCGTCCGACCCGAGTTCGCCGAGCCATCGCTTCACATCGGCGACGTTGGGTTCCGCCACCGGCGAGAGTTTCTGCCCCAGCACCTTCACTGCCCGTTCGGGGTCCTCCTTCAGCAGCGACATCACTTTCGCCGCTTCGCCGGCCTTGCCGTCCAACCCGGGCCACGCCGACAGCCACGGGTCGGCGACGGTCTGTCTCAGTTTCTCTACATCCCACACCATCTGCTCGCCGGTATCGCTCAACGTGAGTACCCGTTCACCGTCACCGCTCACCGCCACCCCGCGGAAGGTGGTGCCGGGCACCACCGGCGACGCCAGTGGGTGATCGCGCCCGGTCTGTGAGTCGAGGGCGTACAATTCGAACCACCCGCCACCTTTTCGGTGTAACCAGTCGACGCTATCGGTGACGGCGAGCCACCGACCGTCCACAGAGGCGGCGAAATGCGGGCTGTGGTTCTGGCGGTCCTCCCTGTCGATCACCCACCGCGCTTTGCCGGTGAGCGGGTCGAACCCGCGGACGGTGTTCCCCCACGCGGCGAACGGAGTGCCGTCCGGGGTCGTGCCGACCAACCCGTTGCCGCGGTCCGCCAGCCCGCTGCCCCACTCCCCCTTCCACATCCACCGCTCGCCGCCGGTGGTCGTCTCGATGCACCGCACCCAATCCTCCCGTTCATCGCTCTGCCGTGACAGGGTGAACACCAGGACCGTCCGCCCGTCCGGGGCGAAGGCGGGCACGCCGACCGGCCCGCCGAAGACCGTTCGCTCCCGTCCGTCGGAGAGAGTGAACACGCGGAACGTCATCCGCGAGCGGCTGTCTTTGTCCTGCACCGTGCCCACCCCGATGCTGTCACCGTTGGGGTGGAATGCGATCTCGGCGGGGGCGTACTTGTCTGGCAACTCCAACACTGCTTTGCCGGTGCCCAGGTCGTACACCCGGAACCGCTTGGCGTTCGCGCCGTACTCGGTGACGGCCAT
Source organism: Planctomycetia bacterium (assembly GCA_031441625.1). Classification (GTDB taxonomy): domain Bacteria; phylum Planctomycetota; class Planctomycetia; order Gemmatales; family Gemmataceae; genus JALHQU01. The sequence continues at coordinate 14,591 of JANNQE010000009.1, read as the reverse complement.
CAGCCGACCGTCCGGACTCACCTTCACCCAACCCACCCCGTCGGACTCGGCATCCGGCTTCCCGATGAGCCAGTCCTTCTCCAACTTGCCGGTGCGGGTGTCCCACGCCGCCACCCGCCCGCGGCGGGACCAGCAGACCGCCCGATGCTCGCCGCCCCTCGCCACTCCGGTCCAGGTGTCGTGTATGCCGGCGTCCGCCCGCTTGCCGGTGACGAGGTCGTAACTCCGCACCACCCCGCTCTCGTCCTGCACCACCGCCCGCTCGCCGTCCGGGGTGAGGGCGAACTTCTTCACACCGTCCCCGTCGCTCACGTCCACGAAACCCACCTCGGCCGTCGGGTCGGTCGGGATGCGGCTGAGTTTCCGGGGGTGCAACTCGCAAGCAAGCAGGTATTTGCCGTTCGGGGTGAACGTGGGGTGCGGGTAGCCATAACCCACGTGCATCCGCCGTTCCGGGTGCGGGGCGGAACGGAGAAACTCGCCGGTGACGGCGTCGAACAGGTCGGTGTACGCGGCGGACAGCACCGCCGCCCGCTTGCCGTCATCGCTCAGGGCCAGCCCTGCCAGATGCCGGTGTGCCGGGTCGTGTTGCAGGCGAACCGCCTTGCCGGTGGACACCTCACACACCCAGACCGTCGGCTCTCCGGACGTACCCGACTTCAGCGGGCCTTCTGCCCAAATGAGGTGTGAGCCGGAGGGGTTGAACAGCATGAAGAGCACCCGCCCGGCCGTGGTCGCCAAGTCGGCCCACGCCGGCGCGGTGTGGCCGGTCGGCCAGCCGGCCAGTTGCACCCGGCTGCCGGTCTCGTCGATCTGTCGGCGGGCGAGTTTGCGGCCGGAAGGGTCGAAAGCGATGCGGTCGTCGGTCTGCACTTCCAGGGTGGTCAGGAACTCGCCCGCCATCCCGCTGTGCCGGGTGACGCAGTTCTCAGCCCGTTCAAGCACGAAATTGCCGTCGCCCAGCAGCAGTTGCAGCCGACGGGTGACGCACGGTATCGCCGGCTGCACCGCCTTTTCGGTGGCGAGGTCGACCCACGTTTCGCCGTCGGTGGCGAACTTGCCGTCCGGAGTGAGGAACAAGTTGCCGCCGGGCAGCAACATCGCCGGGGTGCCGAACCGGGTGGACACGGCCGACAGGTCCGGTGTGAACAGGAGGGCGAGGGCGACCGGCGCGAGGAACATGAGGGCGACTCCGGGTTCAGTTCGGTGTCGCAGTTGAGACGCTTCACCCCCTTCACCCCTAACACCTCTTCAACACGCGGAGTGGTGAGCCTACCCCTTCACCTTGCGGTACAGCTCCTCGTACTTGGCCGCACTCCGCGTCCAACTCCAGTCCTGTTTCATGGCGCTGAGCACCACGCGGCGGAAGTCGTCCGGGCGGGTGCGGTAGAGCGTGAGCGCCCACTTCACCGTTTCGTACAGGGCGTGGGCGGTGTAATCCTGGAAGCTGAACCCGGTGCCGGTGCCGTTGCGGATGTTCTCCTCGCTCGCGTTCACGATGGTGTCGGCCAGCCCGCCGGTCGCCCGCACCACCGGCGGGGTGCCGTATTTGAGCGAGTAGAGTTGGTTCAGCCCGCTCGGCTCGTACCGGCTGGGCATCAGGAACAAATCGCTCCCCGCTTCCACCAGGTGCGCCAGGCTCTCGTCGAACCCCAAGAACACGCCCACCTGATCCGGGTGGCGGTCGCGCAGCCCCTGTAGCTGGTCGTGGTACTCGCGGTCGCCGTCGCCCAGGAACACCAGTTGGCAGCCCATGTCGAGGAAGCCGGGTGCCGAACTCATCACCAGATCGACGCCCTTCTGGTTCACCAACCGGGCGACCATTCCCATCACCGGCTTCGCCGCATCGACCGGCAGGTGATACTGCCCTTGCAGCGCCGCCTTGTTCTTCGGCTTCTGCTCGAACACGCTCTCGCGGTCGAACCGGGCGGGGATGAGCGGGTCGTGCGCCGGGTCCCACTCGCCGTAGTCCACGCCGTTCACGATGCCGCTCAGCTTGTACCGCACCTGGCCGAGCAGCCCCTCCAGCCCGCACCCGTACTCGGCGGTTTGGATCTCGCGGCTGTAGGTGGGACTCACCGTGTTCACCGCGTCGGCGTACACGACGCCCGATTTGAGGAAGTTCAGGTGCCCGTGGTACTCCAGTTGGCTGTGGTTGAACAGGTAGCCGGGCAGGCCGGTCAGGTCCATCACGCCGCGGTTGAACATGCCCTGGTAGGCGATGTTGTGGATGGTGAACACGGTGCGGACGTGGCTGTACTCGGCCCGCAGCCGCAGCGCCTCGGACACGTACACCGGGAGCAGACCGGTCTGCCAGTCGTTGGCGTGCAGCACGTCCGGCACGAACCCGACGTGCGGGACGGCGGCCATGACCGCCCGGCTGAAGAAGACGAACCGCTCGGCGTTGTCCGGGTAGTCCGCCTTGTACCCGCCGGGCATGGTCTGCTGGTACAGGCCGCGGCCGGTCGGCGGGTCGTCGCGGTCGAAGTAGTCGGGGGCGTCGATGAAGAAGACCGGCACGTCGGACTTGGGCAAGGTGCCGCGGAGCAGGCGGCAGGCGAGGGTGCGGGTGCCGATGGGCACGGTGAGCACGTGCGGGGTCGGTTCGACCGGCTGCTTGCCGTACCGCACGGCGCGGTGGAAGGGCATGACGACGGCGACACGGTGGCCGAGCTGGGCGAGCGCGCGGGGCAGGGCACCGGCCACGTCGGCCAGCCCGCCCGTCTTGGCGAACCCGGCCACCTCGGACGCGACGAACAGGACGTTCAGGCGAGACACTTCGACACCTCGGGGCCGCGGACCGAACGCCGCAAGAGTAGTACGAAGTGGCGGTGAGGGCCAGGCGGACTCGGGACTCGGGCGAGCGGCGGCCGTGAGGCCGCTGTTCGTTCGGGCGAGCGGCGGGCGTCAGCCCACTGTTCCCCATCCGGAAACAGCGGCCTCACGGCCGCCGCTCGCCACGCACGCGGGTCACTGCACCTGAAAGTCGATCCGCCGCAGCCCGAACGAGCTGACGCTCACCCGCTCGGTGTGCTGGCGGTCGTACCCGCCTCGGCTCCCCCCCGAGTAGTCGATGGTCACGTCGTACTCGCCGGCCGGCATGACTGTCCGGCTCCGCACCGCGTACCGGCCGTTCCGCATGACGTCGGTGAACGTCTTCCCGCCGGCGACCGGGCGGAAGGTGACCCGACCGACCGACACCGGTTGCCCGGCCGCCGTCACCTCGCCGCTCACCCGCGTGCGGGTCTTCCGCGAGCGGGTGCAACCGACGCTGCCCACCAGCAGCAGACAGAACGCGGCGGTACACAGGATTCGCAGGGGGTGGCGCATCGGCGGGGTCGGCCTCCGGGGGGTGGGTGTGTCAGACTGATGCAGAACGCGGGCACGGATCGGCGGGAAATCCGCCGCGTTCGCGTGTCAGTCGTATCGGCCGTGCCGCCCGTACCGCGTGCCGCCCGCCCCGCCCGCCGTTCCTCCACCAGTTGCCCGCACCTTCACTGATGTCTCCGGGCGAATGTGAGGGGAGAGACACACCCGCGTACGGAGGCGCTCATGCTCGCCGCCCTGCTCCTGGCCGGATCCCTCGCCGTCGGTGAATTGCCGAAGGCCGACGTCGTCCTCTCGCCGCCGCGTGAGGTCGTGCCCACGGTCATCGACAAGCCGAACGTACACCCGCCGGGCGACACCGCCATCAAGCCCGATACCGCACCCGCCACACCACCGTCGCTCGGCGACTGCCTGAAGGGGTGCCCCAACCCGAACGACCCGGCCCCGTTCCTCCGCACGCCCACCCAGGAACCGCTCGGCCAGTGTAAAGACGGGTCCGGGTGCGGGGGTGCCGCCGACCTGCGGAAAGAGGCCGACGTGTGGCGGCACACGTTCCACACGGCCGCGCGGTTCAGCATCCCGCGGTTCTCCCAGCAGGGGGAGCCTGTGGAAGCCGACGGCGTGGTCATCTACGAGGGCATGAGGCTGACGGTGAACGCCGCGACGGGCGTGTACGACCTGAGCTTCACCGCCACCACCCCGCCCACGCCGGTCACGCTGCGTCTGCAACTCGTTTTCCACCCGCCCGGCGAGCCGGACAAGACCGTGCGGCTCACCCTCCCGCCCATCGACATCGAGCCGGAGGCGAGCCGGTCGTCGCGGTCGGTCGGCACCACCGTGCGGGTGAGCCACCGCGGGTTTTCCGAACTGTTCCTCAATCCGGACAAGCAGGCCGTCTCGTCCGACCTGTTGGCGAAACCGCCGATCAACATCCAGCAACCGTTCCCTCTCCCGGCCGCCTTCGGATACCAGGTGACGAAAGACTGGACAGTTGTCCGCGGTGGCACGGCGCGGTTCGGGTCGGCCCTGACGACGAGCGACGACTCGGGGCGGTAATCTGGGCGGGCGGGCGGGCGAATCCGTCGCCTGCCCCGCTTCGCCAACTTCCGGCTCTCACGTCCAGTGGCGGATTTTTCTTGAACGAAATGCACGCACTTTCGGGCAGCAGTGTGAAGAGGTAGCAGTTCTCCCGACGATACCTTTTGTGACGTTGGTTTGACTGCCGTGCGCCGGGGGTTGCACGGTGGGCGGATCGGCGCTCTCGGGATGATCGCGCATGAAGCGGACACTTTTGACCGTGCTGCTGTGCCTGGCCGTCGGGGCCGGCGGCATGTGGGTGGCCTCGAACTTCCGGGTGAAGTTCGAGACGGTCGGCGGGGGGGAACCGCCGCCGACACCGACCACCGCGGCCAAGCCCGAAGCCGCCCCGCCGGTGGCCTCCCTGCCGCCGGAGAAGCTGCCGGCGCACCTGCTGCCCCCGGTGCCGACGCCGGTCGTGCAACAAGCCAGCGGCACCCTGCCCCTGGCGGTGGGCGCGACGGCCACCGCCGCGGGTGTCGGGGTCGATCTCACCAAGCTCCCCGACGCGCGGACGGCCATCGCCGCCAACCCGATTGAAATCGTTGAACTGCTCGACGGCACCACGACGGACGCGATCCTTTACACCGGGGCGGACCTGAACGCTTCGTCGGTCCTGCTCCGCGGCGACACCGTGATTCTCAACTTCCGGTTCGGCAATCAGGCCGATTTGCTGAAGAAGACTGGGAGCACCGGCGCGCAGTTGAAACTGCAAATTCTGGCCACCGCCGACGGGTCCACCAAGCCGGTGGTGGCGGAAGTGGCGGACGCCAGTGCGACCACTGTCACGCTCGCCCTGACCGGGACGGAGTTCACCAACAAGCGGAAGGTGACGCTGTCCGCGCAATGGGTGGACTCGGCGACCCCGGCCGTCATCGAACCCATCCCGACGGCCTTCCGACTGTCGCCGTCGCGGGTCGAGAGCAAGTGGGAGGTGCTGCTGCCCACAAACCCGCCGCCGGAAATCAAGAACGTTTACAACGGGTACTACGCCGCCCCTCAGACGAGCAGTGTCAGCCTGTTCCCCGGCTTCGCGCGGGTGGAGGTGGCGTCCAAGCGGAGCGGGGCCGACCACACGTTCCTGCTCTACGGCGACACACCGGCGAGGCGGACGCTCCAGGCCACCCCGCGCGTCGTCACGTCCAAGCCGGGCACCACCGCCGGCACCACCGAGTACACCCTCAAGTGGGACGCGGCGGTGAGCGGCACCCCGCTGCTGCTCGTCCGCGAGACGGTCGGCAACTCGGCCCACAGCACCGACTCGAAGGCGGTCACGATCACCGCCGCCCCCACCTTCCCCAAGCGGATCACGCTCGACCAGAACCGACTGACGCCGGTCATCAAGGGGGTCGATCAGACGCCGCTCGTGGGGCCGATCAACGACCGCTTCCACCTGGGCACCGACACGGCCAAACTGACCGTCGCGCTGGACACCCCGCCGCAGGCCGGCAAGGTGCTGCTGTTCGTGAACAAGCTGGTGGGCACCTTCCCAGTGGCGGACGACGAGGCCGCCTCGAACGCCTCGGTCACGTTCAACGCGGCCAAGTTCCCGAACGACGGGGACCACGTGGTGACGGTCGCGTTCGAGGCCGGCGGGGTACTCAGCCCGACCCCGCTGACGCTGAACGTGAAGGTCCGCCGCGGCGGGCTGTCCGTGGTACGGGTGACGCCGACCGACTTCTCGAACGCCACCGACTACCAGGTGCGGGTGGCGTTCAACCCGGACAACCCGGTGGACCCGGCCACCGCCGCGACGAAGGCCCACTACACCCTCACCCTGAACGGGACGAACAGTTCGGCGCAGATCTTGAGTGACCCGGTGCCGTTCGACCCGGTCACGAACACGGCCACCCTGCAACTCAGCCCGGCCCTCGCCCCCGGCCTGTACACCCTCACCGTGGTGGCGGCGGTGAAGGCCGGCACCGGCGGCATCAAAGACATCTACGGCAACCCGCTCGGCGGGGTGTTCGGCGAGGACGGCAAGTCGGCCGGCTTCTCCCTGATGCAGCCGGTGGGCGGCAACCAGCCGTCGCAGTCGGCCGGGGTGGTCGGCGGCGGTGCCCCGTACGTCACCTACCCGGAGTACACCAAGTTCCGCCAACTGACCGACGGGTTCAACCCGTCGGACCGCGTTGAGACGCGGGTGGTGCGGCTGTACTACTCCCGCGACGCCCACCACGTGGCGGAGGTGGTGAACCGCAACGCCCGGTCGTGGAACTCGATGTCGGTGGACGTGCGGCGGCGGGCGGCCGACCTGTCTCGTGACACGGCCAACGCGGCCACCGACAGCCGCAAGCGGCTGGAAGGGGACTCCGTCCAGTCGGCGACCGAAACCCGCGCGGCCGAGGGCCGCCTCCGCGACCTGCAAGCCAAGTTGACCGCCGCCCGCGCCGAGGCGGCCACCGCCACCACCCAACTCGGCCGGGTGCAGCAGCAGTTGGAACAGTCCCAGCGGACGGCCGGCCGTGACCAGACGAACGTGGGCGTCCGCCGCGACATCGACGCCAGCACCGACGCGGCCCAGACGCGGCTGGACCGCCTGACGGCGGAGGTGACGCAGGCGGAAGCGGTGGTGACGACGGCCAAGCGGGGCACGTCCGAGCGGCCGGCCGACCTGGACACGCCCACCCAGACCGCCCGGCAGACCCTCGACGCCAGCCAGCAGGACTTCCGGCTGGAGTTCGCCAACCGGCGGGCGTCGGCCGAACGGACGACGACGGTGACGAACGCCGCCGCCGACGTGACCAACCTGGAAGTCGCCCGCCGCCGGCCGGGGCTGTCGCCCGAACAACTGGCCCGCCTCGACGCCGACCTGTCGGCCGCCGTCCAGAAGCGGGACGACGCCATTCAGACGGAAGTGCTGCGGGCGGACACGGGCGGCGTGCTGCGAACCAAGTTGACGAAAGCGCAGACCGATCAGCTCGAAGTGGAGCGGCTGGTGAACGCCCGCGAGGCGCTGACCGCGCTGCCCACCATCCGGGCGGCCCAGACGGACGCCCGCCGCGACCTGGACCGCGCGAAGGCGGTGGCCGGCGGGCGAGCCGCCACCGACACCGGGACTGACGCCTCGCTCGACACCGCCCGCCAACAGCAAACCGACATCCGCACTCTGAACGCCGTCGTCGCCAACTCCAGGGCCGTCCAGCAGTCGCTCGAAGCGGAGATCGTCAATGCCGCCGGGGACGTGCAGGCGAAGCGGGCGAAGGAGGTGGAACTGAACCTGCGGGTGCGGGAGTCCGAGCAGCGGGAACTGCGGGGCCGCGAGGGCCAGTTCCGCCAGGAGACGGCGGCGGCGAAGGCCGACCCGAACACGTTCGCCCCCGGCAAGCCGGAGTCGGTGGACCCGGTCGAGCAGTGCTCGGTGTCAGTCATCGGCGAGGGGCTGATCCAGATCCGCGGGCCGGTGAAGGGGCTGAACGTCATCCGCACCATGATCAACCAACTCGACTCCCCCACCGGGCAGGTGCGGGTGGGCGTGCACACGTTCCAGGTGAACGGCGAGAAGGCCGACCGCATGGACCGCGTGTCGCAGAACATCCAGCGGTACCTGGAGCACTCGAAGTTCCTCACCACGCAGTCGGCCCAGATGCTGCGGAAGGCGGTCACGCTGGTGGCCTCCAGGAAGGCGCACGAGGCTTCGCTCACCATCGCCCCGGGGTGCACCAAGGCCGAGATGGAGATGAAGTACCTGCACTGCTTCTTCGGCAAGGACTTCATCGACGAGCTGCGGCAACTGGACAGCGAGTTCCTCCGCAGCGGGAACAAGCTGCTCTCCCTGCACTCGATGGACAGCACCAGCCTGTCGTCGGCCATGTTCCTGCTCGCCCTGGCCAAGAACGACATCCGCGCGGAAATCCTGGCCGAGTGGCAGGCGCAGCTCCAGACGAAACTGCCCGAGGCGGAGATGACCTTCTACGCCGCCGGGCTGGTGTGCGCCGAGCGGTGCGAGGCGCACCACGACCGCAAGTTCTGCGTGCTCGCCCAGAACGCCAAGTTCGCCTCCTTCCTCGGCTTCTTCGACGCGGAGGTGCAGGGGGCCGACACCATCACCCCGGTGCAGCGGGAGTTCGTGCGACTGGCCCAGATCTTCAAGACGCGGCTGGTGACGGAGATGGAACTGAAGCAGCGGGTGATGGAACGGACGCTGCTTGAGGATCGCCTGGGCAACTACCTGGACGAGCTGCGGGAGACGAAGGCGCGGGAGGACGAGGCGAACAAGTCCCTGCGACTGGTGCAGGCGAAAATGCAAACAGCGATCGCCGGAGCGACCGTCTCATTCAGCCGGACGGAAGCGATCCAGCAGTTGGTCGAATCTGAACTGGAAAAGCAGGACAAGGCCTACGACCAGATTTTCACCGCCGCCGGATACCAGTTTCCTTCAAACGGACGGGGCGGAGTGTTCGTCGTCCAGCCGCAGACGCCCAACTGGCGACCTTCGGTCGAACTCGGGGGAACGCAATACTACCTGCCGGAGATTTGGCGGAAGGAGCAGGCGGCCGAGAGGCTGGCTGACGGGCAGACGAGCGGAGCCGACGACATGGTGAGCATCGATGCGACACGGGACAAGTGGTTCCTGGACCGACTACGGGATACTCGCCGCTACTTGTACCAGTTTTACTACGTCGGTACGGACAAGTACCGCGGGTTCAAGGAGACCGTCGAAGCGCTCGACGACATGCTCACCACGAAGTCGTTCCCACTGAAAACGTTCACCGAGTTCCACGGCAAGTTCAAGACGGTACTAGGCGTCATCCGCGAGAACGTGAAGGAGTTTCAGACCGAGACGAATATGATCGTAGAAGGTTTGAGGAAGGATAAGCCGGACGTGTCTGCCGTGATCACTCGATTCGACAATCTACGTTCAGGCGTACTCGGCAGCTTGCGTGAGGGAGAGGAGTTACGGAAACAGGTGCAGGCGGTGTTCACGAGCGACTTGGACGGATCCTTCAACTCCCTACGCGACTCGTTCGTGAAACAACAGGCTGCCCAGCGCCAGGCTACCCTCGCCCGCCGCCCGCTCGACGAGAAGAAGATGCTCGACATGCTGGTGGACGAGATGGAGGACAAGTACATCGAGCTGCTCGACGGCACGCGGGCGCACACGGCCAACGTGGACAACTACCTGAAGGCCCTCGCCACCGCGCTGGACGACGACTTCAACACGCAGTTCTACCAGCCGGCCTTCCGCCGCATCCGATCCGTTGCCGTCACTTCCCGCGACGTGGCCCTCGGGCAGATCGAATCGACCACCGTGCTGACCAACAACCGCATGCTCGGCAAGGTGTCGCCGGCCGCCAGCATGGAGTTCGACCTACCCCGGCGGGACATCCTGGTGAAGGAGGCGTTCAAAGGGGCGAAGGCGGCCGTGCAAGACTACGGCGCGCTGCTCAACGACCCCATCTTCCTGGACATGGTGAAGTTGTACGGCGGGCTGCCGCCGAGCGCCACCTTCGGCGGGGCGGGCGGCGGCCTGTCGGCCGTGCGGAACGTGCTGCCCGGCCTGCCCAGTTCGGCCGACGAGATGCTGCTCGCCCAGGCCGGCTCGCCCCGCCGCGAGTTCGGCACCAACTTGAGTTCACTCGTCCCCGACCCGGCCATCTACAAGTTCGAGACGGGCACCGGGTACGAGGTCCGCCCGGTCATCAGCCCGGACGGGCAGGCGGTGGTGTTCGCCTTCGACTACATGTACACGACCGACGTGCGGGAGCCGGTGCGGGCGGACGAGAAGCACCTCGGGCGGGTGAAGCGGCACTTCGTCCACACCGACGTGCAGCTCGGCAACTACGAGCTGCGGGAGGTGAGTAAGTATTGGGTGACGCTGAAGGCGTCCCGCACCGGCCAGGGGGTGCCGCTGCTGCAAGACATCCCCGGCGTCGGCGCGCTCTTCCGCCCGCAGCCGAGTGCCAGCTCGTCCCTCCAACAGAACCTGATCTACTCGCAGGCGGCCATCTTCCCGACGCTGTTCGACCTGATGGGCCTGCGGTACGCCCCGGCCATCGCCGACATCGACCCGGAGCACACGAAGAACGACGAGTTCGTCGTCCGCGGGCGGCGGGACTACCTGCGGCAGTTCATCTTCGACTACGGGGCCAGCCGCGTGGACGACGCCCTCCGCATCATGTACGGCGAGCGGCGGACCGACCTGTACCGCAGCCAGCACACCATCCCGTGGGTCCACCCGAACGGCCACCAGGGGCCGGGCCTGCGGCAGCGGGATGCCGAGTTGCAAGAGGGGTACGAGCCGGTGAAGGCGTACCCGCCGACGAAGTTCGCGCCCGGAATGCACGCCCCGCTGCCGACCGGACGTGATCCCTACGGCGACCCGTTCGCCGACCCTTACGGCGACCCCGGCCGGCCGCTGCCGCCCGGCGGGTACGGCCCGCCCCCGCTGTCGGCCAAGCCGCCCACCACGGGGTACGGCGCGATGCGGGAGTACGAGGCGAAGCCGTATGGCACCACCGTCACGCCCACCGTCCGCCCGCCGGCGACGACCTTCAACGACCTGCCCCCGCCGCGGCTGGCGTCACCGACCGTCAGCCCGCCGGCCCCGCGGCCGACCACGCCCGCCCCGGTGCCCGCCCGCCCGACGGCCGCCCCGCTCGAGCCACAGCCGCTCACCGGCCGCGTCGGGGTGAACACCAACCCGTACGTGCCCAGGTAGTGTAGGTATCGCCTGCCGGGGCGGACGAGTGCCGCCCGGCAGGCGATACCTACCTAGAAGTGCCGGTCGCATCGGTCGCGCCGGCCGGCGGGGAATTGACACGACCGCCACCACGCGAACGACCGGGGAACCCCGCCCCCACCCGCCGACAATCGGTTGCAGGTCGAAACCCGACCGCGAACCGAGCCGTCGTGCGGCCGAAGGAGTGGCTCCCATGAACTGGTGGCGTGTGCTCACAATCGGCGGGGTGATGGTGGCGGGCGGCAGTGCGTTCGCCGAGTGGCCGACGCACCGGGCGAAGCCGCAGCCGCTGCCCGGCCTCCCGAACTACCCGTATCAATCGACCTCGACGACGACCCAGCCGAAGCCGACCGCGACGGCGACCGGCCTGCCGCGGCTGACCCTCGGCACCGAAACCGACCCGCTGGCACTGCCCGCCGGCCCGCTGCCGACGACGACGACGACCACGCGGGACGCGACCACCACCCGCACCACCGTCGGGCGGCGTCACACCGACCAGACGACGACGACCACGCGGGAGACGTTCACCAGCCCGACGCCGCCCACGCCGACTTCGGCCGCGACGTTCAACCTGCTCGACCAGGTGATTCGCGTGGACCACTGCACGGTGTCGAAGGTGTCGGTGGTGCTCTACCCGGACGGCAAATACGTGATCGCCTTCCGGGCCGACCAGAGCCCGCCGGCGGCCGACCCGCTGACCCCGACGCTGAAGGCCCGCGGGACGGGAATCGACACCGGCCTCGACGGCGCGCAGTTCCGGCGGAACAAGTTCACCCTGACCGTCCGCGGGTACGCGGCCGACCCGCTCGGCGAGCGGGGCACGCGGGGGACGAAGGCGGGGGTGCTCGACCTGCCCGTCGAGCCGTTCTGGGTGACCCGCGGGGAGGCGTATCACGGGCTGGTGGAAGGGACGAGCGAGGCGGTGCGGCGGGGCTACAAACTGGTCGAGCGGGTGGACGTGGACTTCACCTACCGGTGATTCTGTAGCCGGCCTCTGTGAAGCCGGTCCAGACCGGGGTCACAGACCCCGGCTACAGGCTGAGGGGAAACACGATGCGAAGGATCGCTCTCGGGGTGTTGGCCGTCGTCGCGTGCGGCGGGGTGGGCTGTATGTCCGCCCGCCCGCGCCCGCTCGCGCCGGCGGCGGCCCCCGTGCCGCCGACCGACGAGATCGAAATCCTCGACCCCGGCCAGGGGTCCACGCACGTGCCGGCGGTGGTCACGGCCGTCGGCGACGACGGCATTCAGCGGGTGGACGTGCCGCCGGCGGTCCTCGTCCACCGCTACTTCCCGACCGGCGACCGCAGCTTCCAGGCGCAGTTCCTGCCCGGCGGCCCGACCATCGTGGCCGTCAACCACCCGAAGACCCTGGAGCGGGTGTACATCCCCGTCACCATGCCGCCCGGTGCCCCGCGGGTCACGTATGCCGGCAAGTCGATCATCTACGACTACGGCCCGCAGTCGGTGAAGCTGCACTTCGGCCCTCTTGGGAAGCCGACGGTCACGTACTCGCAGGGAACGATGGCGGGCGAGCGGGCGCGGGATTTCGCCGACGGCGTGGGCGAGCGCTCGACCGAACTGGGCGAGTCGGCCGGCGTCGGGCAGGGGTGGCAGCGGGTCAAGAGCGGGGTGGCCGGCTTCTTCGACGACACCGCCAAAGCCGTCGGCAAGCTCCACCTCCCGCCCCCGCCCGTCGAACCCGAGTGACGCCGACGGTTTACAATGGGAGGACGACCGCCCCGGAGCACATGATGTCCGCCACCCGCGCCCCCGACACTTTGGCCGACGTTCTCCACGCGCTCGGCGACATCCCGCCGGATCGCGTGCTCTGGACCCCGCGCCCCGGCACGGCGACGGAAGCCGACCTGTTGCGATCGCGGGGGACCGAGTTGGTCGACGGCTTGCTGGTGCGGAAGTCGGCCGGGATGATGAAAGGGCTTCTCGAAGTGACCGTCGGCGGGCTGGTGTTCAACTTCATTCACCCGGATCGTCTGGGGTGTGCCACGCTCGCGTCCGGCCCGTACCGGGTGGCACCGGGGGTGGTGCGACGGCCCGACGTGGCGTTCGTCAGATGGGGGAAGGTGTTGAACGGGGGGCGGACGATCCCGGACATCGTGGACGCCGCGCCCGATCTGGTCATCGACATCCCGACGAGCGACAACCCACATCGAGAGCAAGCCCGCAAGTTCCGCGAGTATCTTGCTGCCGGCACCGCCATCATCTGGGAGATCGACGCGGACACCCGCACCGTCACCGAGTACGGCCGAGAGGCGCATCGGGTGTTCACCGCCGCCGACACGCTCGACGGCGGCACCGTGCTGCCGGGGTTCACCCTGCCGCTGGCCGACCTGTTCGCCGAACCGCAACTCAACCCGCGGGCGACTCAGGGGTGAACGGATCATCAACTCAACTCCAATACCCGCCGACCGACGGTGAAGCCCTGGTCGATCACCTCGCCGCGGGAGTGTCGGCGACGATCACCCCCCGTCTTTGTCGGCGGGGGTCATCGACCGCCGAATGATCTTGTCCACATGACCCATCACCCCCGACACCAGGACGGCCAACAGTGAAGCGAGCAGGAGCCACCCCGGTGTATGCAGGAACGGGTTGCCGGGGATTGCCATCGCCCACACCGCGAACGAGATCGGAGCGGCCACCAACCGCCACCACTCCAGCCGGGTGAATTCGGGGAACCTTTGCTTGTCCTTCCGCGGGGCGTTCGCGAAGAACCAGAGGAGGAAGAAGAGCGGGCAGAGGACGATCAGGACGAGGTAGAACCCCAAATCCCAGGCGTTGGGGTGACCGAAGATCGGGTCGAGGGCGGCCGTCGCGCCGGCTACGGCCGACACCGCGGTCACTGTCGTCACCGTCGTCTCGCCGGAGACCAGACTGACGGTGGGGATGCCGACCACGTACAGGGCGAGCACTTCCGTCGGGATGTACTCGACGAGCAATTTGAGCGCGTCGGCGACGGGTGCCGGTTGCGGCTTGGTGCCGTCGCCTGTCAGCTCTCGCGATTGCTCTTCCGCGGATCGGTCGGTCGCCAACTTCACCGACCCGTCGGCGAGACTGATGATTCCCATGTCCTTGCTCCTGGATGGGGCGGTTGTGATATCGATGTCCGCACGGCCGTAAATGAAATCTCGGTGAAATCCCCCTCACCCTTTCGTCCCCCTCGGAACACCTTCCACATTCGGAGGGAGCAGGGGGAAGGACCGGAGCACTAACCCCTCCGGATTGAAGCCGGCTGGCCCCACGCTCGCACGTCGGGCGAACGCACCGCTCGCGGCTTAGCCGCTCTCATGCCACCCCCGATGACCCTGACCGAACAGATCCTAACAAGGCCGCTGGCCGCGACCACGTGGCCGCCGACAGCACCGTGTGGGTGAACGTGGACGTGCTCATGACGCACGACGTGTGCGGGCCGGGCACCATCGGCATCTTCAAGAAGCACTTCGGGGCGAACGCCAAGGTGTGGGACCGCGAGAAGGTGGTGGTCATCCCC
>JANNQE010000008.1:0-2178 GCA_031441625.1 Planctomycetia bacterium | reverse complement strand
GCCGTCACCGCCCGCACCGGGGCGGACGTCACCCGCGTGGTCCAAAAACTCTTCGAGCGGCACGCCGACCTGTTCCCGGTGCGCCCGCAGGGCGGGGTGTATTTCGTGCCCGAGCGGCACGTCGCCTTCGTGGAGAAGGTGCAGTCGCTGCTCGGCCGGCTGGGCGGGCAGGTGCTGCGGTTCCCGGTGCCCGCGGGGACGGCCGAAGGCGACCGCTCGGTCAAGGACGCCGTCGCCGCCGGCCTGGCCGCCCTCATCGCCGAGCACCGGCAGGCCATCGCCCAGTTCGGCACCGACACCCGCGACGGCACGCTCGAACGCGCCGCCGACAAGGTCCGCGCCACCCAGTTCAAGGTGGCCGCCTACGCCGAGTACCTGCTCGACGAGAAGACGAACCTGGACCGCGCCCTGGCCGCCGCCCGTGCCGAGTTGCGGGCGAAGGTGGAGCACCTGGCAGACACCCCGCTCGCCGTCGCCTGAACCCCCGGAGAATCCGTTGACCACTGCCACGAAACCCGACCCGCTGGTCCGGCACCGGCTGGTCGTCTCCACCCCGGCCACCTGGCCGGTGTGGCCGTTCCTGCCGGTCGTCCGCCGCTGTCGGGGTGAGGAGGAACTGGGCGTGCTGTTCGACGCCTTCGGCCTGTGCCGCCTGACCGGCCTCTCGGCCTCCGTCTTCCTGACGAATTTGTTCACCCTGCCCCCGTCCCTGCCCGAACTGCTCGCCCTGCCGAAGGAGGTGTTCGACACCCCGGACGAGTTGGTCGCGGCCGGCTGGCGGGTGGACTGACTTTCTCCCCCCAAGGAGGTGCTGCCCGTGATCGTGTTGCCCCCCGGCCTGCCGAAGCGGTTCGCCGCCGTCGCCGCCCGGTGCGTGAGCGGCAAGCCGGCCGGCCCGCCGCCGGACGTGGTTCTGCGCGTCACGGCGAACGTGCTCACCGCCACCGTCCGCTTGCCGAACGGCGTAGTGGTGCAGTTCGCCGCCGAGACGGACGTCGCCGACGCCGTCCTGGTGGTGCCGTTCGAGGTGCTCAACGCCGTGGCCGCCGTGCGTGGGACCGTCGAACTGCGACACACCCGCGGGTTGTCCGCCGAGGCCCGCTGGGCCGACGCGACCGGCCCGCAGGCGCACCCGTTCACCGCCCTCAAGCCGGGCCGCCCGCACGACCCGCTGCCGGACCTCACCGACACGGTGCCGTGTCCAGCGAAGTTGCTCGCCGCCCTGCACGCGTGCGGGCAGGCGACCGCCCGCAACGGCTCGCCGCGGTACGCCCTCGAGC
The DNA here is from genome assembly GCA_031441625.1 of Planctomycetia bacterium. Lineage (GTDB taxonomy): Bacteria > Planctomycetota > Planctomycetia > Gemmatales > Gemmataceae > JALHQU01. The sequence continues at coordinate 898 of JANNQE010000008.1, read as the reverse complement.
GGCTGTGCCTCGCGGGGTCCTCCAAGCGGGTGATCGGCTCGGACGGCAAGGTGGCACTGCTGGCCGGTCCGTTCCCGCTCCCGTTCGCCGACACCAAACTGGTGCCAGCGATCCCCGTGTTCGGCAACCCGGAGGTGTCATCCCAGACGCAGGTGAGTGTCGCTCAAGGCAACGGGTGCGTGGCGGTGACCGCCGGGCCGTGGACGGTGCGGCTGCCGGTGTTGCCCGGCCGCTACCCGGACGTGGCGGCCGTCATACCCAAGAGCCGGCCCACCATCGGCGGGATCGACGAGGGCGACGCCCGCGACCTGCTGGCCAAACTGCCCACGCTGCCGAGCCCGGACGACCCGAGCCGCCCCGTCACCCTGGTACTGAACGCCGGCGTCACCGTCGTGGCATCCGACGGCGAGCGGACCGAGCGGGTGCGGTTGCCCCGTTCCCCGGCGGCTGGCCCGCCCGTGCGAGTGGCCCTCGACCGCTCGATCCTGAGCCGAGCTCTGAAGCTCGGCGGCTTCACCGTGAAGGTGTGGGCGGCGGACAAGCCCGTCGTGTTCGAGCGGACCGGCCTTCAACTCGTGACCGCCCCGCTCGGCGAAGACGACGTGGTCCGCGACTCGGTCGAAGCCGTTACCCACGTCCCGCCACAGGACCCCAACCCCCAACCCCCACGGAGGACCGCCGTGAATCCCGAACCCCTTCGCCCGCACCCGCCGCCGGACGCCCCCGACCCGCTTGGCCTGGCCGAGCAGTTGCGGCAGTCGCTGACCGACGCCCACGCCGCCGCGTCCAAGTTGGTCGCCGCGTTGAAGGGCAGACGCAAAGAACAGAAGGCGCTGGCCGGCGTGTACGCCAGCCTGAAGTCGTTGAACCTGACGCCCGACCGGGAGGGGCCATGACC
>JANNQE010000007.1:0-5958 GCA_031441625.1 Planctomycetia bacterium | reverse complement strand
GCGTTCTCCTCGCTACGCCAACCCGAGAACGCTCTAGCGGCGGCGGATCACCAGGTTGATCAGCTTCATCACCGGGTCGTAGGCGTCGTCAACCACCCGCTCCTTGAGCGGGATGATGGCGTTATCCGTGATGGTGATGTGCTCTGGGCACACCTTCGTGCAGCACTTGGTGATGTTGCAGTACCCGATGCCGTGGGCCTTCTTCAGGTCGGCCGTCCGCTCGGCCTCGTCGAGCGGGTGCATCTCCAGCATGGCGGCGTGGACCAGATGCCGCGGGCCGACGAACTGCTCGTGCTTGTGGTGGTCCCGCAGCACGTGGCACACGTCCTGGCACAGGAAGCACTCGATGCACTTGCGGAACTCCTGCACCCGCTCGGCGTCCTCCTGGCTCATCCGCCAGGTGCCGTCCGGGGCGTCCGGCTTCCGCGGCTGAAACGGCTTCACGGTCAGCTTCGCCCGGTAGTTCCACGACACGTCCGTGACCAGATCCTTGATCGTCGGGAACGCCTGCATCGGCTCGACGATGACGGGTTGGTCGAGCGGCAGGTCGGCCAGCCGGGTCATGCACATGAGCCGCGGCTTGCCGTTGATCTCGGCCGAACACGACCCGCACTTGCCCGCCTTGCAGTTCCACCGGCAGGCCAGATCCTGGGCGTGCTCGGCCTGCACTTGGTGAACGCCGTCGAGCACCACCATGCCCTCGGTGACGGTCACGGGGTAGTCGTGAAACTTCCCGCCGTCGGCGGTCCGCCACAGGCGGAAGGTGGCTTGCTGGGTCATTTCTGCTCCTCGATGGCCGCCTTCAGGTCCGCCGGCATGTCCGGGATCGGCTCCCACCGCAGTTGCATTCCGCCGTCGTCACCCCGCCAGATGATGGTGTTCCGCTTGCCGAACTGGGCGTCGTCCTTCGCCGGGTGGTCGTCGCGGAACTGTGCCCCGCGGCTCTCCCGCCGCTCGATGGCCGCCCGCGTCACCGCCTCGGACACGATCATCAGGTTCCGCAGGTCCATGCACGTGTGCCAGCCGGGGTTGTACTCGCGGTTGCCCACCGCCCGCACCTTCACCGACCGCTCGTTCAACCCTTTCAGCCCGTCGAGGGCTTTCACCATCTCCGGCTCGGTCCGCACGATGCCCACCAGATCCTGCATCATCAGTTGCAGGTCGTGCTGCACCTTATACGGGTTCTCGTCGCCGGCCGGGGCGTCGATGAACGCCAGCGCCCACCGCTCGGCCTCGGCCATCTGGTCGGTGTGAACCTTCCCCGCCGACTGCTTCTTCGCGTACTCGGCGGCGTACTCCCCGGCCCGCTTGCCGAACACGAGCAAATCCGACAGTGAGTTCCCGCCGAGTCGGTTGGCCCCGTTGATGCCGGCGGCGCACTCGCCGGCGGCGAACAGCCCCGGCACCCGCGACATCTGCGTGTCGCTGTCCACCCGCACCCCGCCCATCACGTAGTGCGTCGTCGGCCCCACTTCCATCGGCGTGGTGGTGATGTCCAGCCCGCCCAGCTCCTTGAACTGGTGGTACATGCTCGGCAGCTTCTTGCGGATGCGTTCGGCCGCGTTCCCCAGCTTCGCCTTCACCCAGGCGGCGTCCTGGAACCCGTCGAACGCGCCCGGCCTGGTCAGCCACGACACGTCCAGGTACACGCCCCCGTGCGGGCTGCCGCGGCCCTCCTTCACCTCCCGGCGGATGCACCGGGCAACGTGGTCGCGGGTGAGCAACTCCGGCGGCCGCATCGCCTCCTTGTCCCCCAGACAGTACCGCATCCCCTCTTCCGGCGTCTTGGCCGTCTGGTTGCGGTAGTTGTCCGGGATGTCGTTGAACATGAACCGCTCGCCCTTGCTGTTCGTCAGCACCCCGCCCTCACCCCGCACCCCCTCCGTAACGAGAATCCCCTGCACCGAGGGCGGCCACACCATGCCGGTCGGGTGGAACTGCACGAACTCCATGTCGATCAGTTCGGCCCCGGCCAGGTACGCCAGCGAGTGCCCGTCGCCGGTGTACTCCCAACTGTTACTGGTGATCTGGAACGCCTTGCCGATGCCGCCGGTGGCCAGCACCACCGCCTTCGCCTTGAACAGGACGAACCGCCCCCGCTCGCGGTAGTACGCGAACGCCCCAACCACCCGCCCGCCGTCGGTCAGCAGCCGCACCACCGCGCACTCCATGTACACGTCGATGCCGCGGTGGATGCCGTGATCCTGCAAGGTGCGGATGAGTTCGAGGCCGGTGCGGTCGCCGACGTGGGCCAGCCGCGGGTAGCGGTGCCCGCCGAAGTTCCGCTGCAAAATCCGGCCGTCCGGGGTGCGGTCGAACACCGCCCCCCACGCCTCCAACTCGTTCACCCGCGCCGGCGCTTCCTGGGCGTGCAACTGGGCCATCCGCCAGTTGTTCACGTACTGCCCGCCCCGCATGGTATCGGCGAAGTGGACCCGCCAGTTGTCCCGCTCGTCCACGTTCGCCAGGGCCGCGGCGATCCCGCCCTCGGCCATGACCGTGTGCGCCTTACCGAGCAGCGACTTGCACACCAACCCGACCGACACGCCGGCCGCGGATGCTTCGATGGCCGCCCGCAACCCGGCCCCCCCCGCGCCGATCACCAGCACGTCGTGTTCGTGAGTCTCGAAATCAGGGGTCATTAGTCAGTCGTCCTCCGTCATTGGTCGGTGTCATTGCATTCAGGCCGAAGGCCTGGGAGTCCTCAGCCCAGGGCAACGCCCTGGGTTCCCACTGTCAGGCCTTCGGCCTGTGGGTGGTCCGCCGCGCGTTCCTCCCTCCCTCGATACCCTTCGTCACGTCGATTCGGCACGCTAATCGACACCGAGTTCAGGCTACACAATCCGAAAATCCGTCCACACGCCCATGGAACACAACCTCACATAAACGTCGGCGAACATGACCCCGAACAGGCTGGCCCACGCCCACTGCGGGTGCTTGCGGTTGAGCGCGCTGCACCCCTTGTACATGGCGTGGCAGGCGGGCGACTTCGACACGCAGTCGATCCGCCCGCCGACCAGGTGCCGCAGCGAGTGGCAGCCGAACGTGTACCCGCCGAGCAGGACGACGTTCAGCACCAGCACCAGGCTCCCCACTCCGATACCGAACTGGTGGCCCGTGTGGTCCGGCGTCTCGAAGATGAACGCCTTCACCGCGTCGTAGGCCAGCAGGCCGATGAACAGGATGGCCACGTACAGGAAGTAGCGGTGGACGTTCTGTAGGATGAGCGGGAGCGAGCTTTCGCCGATGTACCCCGTGCGCGGTTCGCCCACGGCGCACGACGGCGGGTCGGCCCAAAACGCCTTGTAGTACGCCCCGCGGTAGTAGTAGCAGGTCATCCGGAACCCGGCTGGCGCCCACAGGATGAACAGGGCCGGGGAGTACGGCAGCCAGCCCGGCCACCACGACGGCAGTTCGCCGAGCCAGGCGTGGTGCGACGGCTTGCCCGGCGGGTGCCACAACTCCGGCGAGTAGAACGGCGACAGGTACGGGCCGTGGTGGTAGTGCTCGCCCTGGAACGCCGCCCAGGTGGCGTACACGACGAACGAACCGAGGCCGAGGAACGTGACGAGGGGGACCACCCACCAGCGGTCGCGGCGGGTGGTCTCGCCGAACGACCGGCGGACCGGCAGAGACACGACGGCCACGCGCCACCTCCGGGAGAGTGAGGGGATTGTGCAGACGAGTCTGAAGGGTACTCGCTCGGTCCGGCACCCGCAAGACGCTACCCGGCGGAATTCCGATAGGGGGAGTTCACCACGAATAAAACGAATCAGACGAATCAAAGCAGGAGTGAACCATGTGCGCCTTCCGCTCTCGCCTCAGGTCTGATTCGTGGCATCCGTCTTATTCGTGGTTCCTCCTCTTCCTCCTCGCCTCACCCGTGTTCGCCGCTGAGCCGAGCAAGCCGCACGTCGTCGTCATCCTGGCCGACGACCTGGGCCGGCACGACTGCGGGTTCATGGGCGGCACCGAGATCAAGACCCCGCACCTGGACAAGTTGGCGAAGGCCGGCACCATCCTCGACGCCTTCTACGTGCAGCCGGTGTGCAGCCCCACGCGTGCGGCGTTCATGACCGGCCGCTACCCCATGCGGCACGGGCTGCAAGTGGGCGTGGTGCGGCCGTGGGCGCAGTACGGATTGCCGCTGGAGGAGCGGACGCTCGCGCAAGCCCTGAGCGATGCGGGTTATGCCACGGCCATCGTCGGCAAGTGGCACCTGGGGCACTTCCAGCCGGAGTACCTGCCGACGAAGCGCGGGTTCGCCCACCAGTACGGGCACTACAACGGCGCGCTCGACTACTTCACCCACGTCCGCGACGGCGGGTTCGACTGGCACAAGGACGACCAGGCGTGCCGCGACGAGGGGTACAGCACGCACCTGCTGGCCGACGACGCCGCCAAGTTCGTCGCCGACACCGCCGGCAAGAAGCCGTTCTTCCTGTACGTGCCCTTCAACGCCGTCCACGCCCCGCACCAGGTGCCACAGGAGTACATGAAGCCGTATAGCGACCTGAAGGGCGAGCGGAAGAAGTACGCCGGCATGCTGGCCGCGATGGACGAGGGCGTCGGCAAGATCGTGGCGGCGGTGGAGAAGGCGGGTGTGCGGGAGAACACCCTGTTCCTGTTCAGCAGCGACAACGGCGGACCGCAGCCGGGCACGGTGACGGACAACGGCAAGTACCGGGCGGGGAAGGGCACGCTGTACGAGGGTGGGGTGCGGGTGGCCGCGTTCGCCACCTGGGACGGGAAGATCCCCGCCGGCAAGACCAACAGCGAGCCGATGCACATTGTGGACTGGTACGCCACGCTGGTGAAGCTGGGCGGGGCGAAGACCGAGCAGAAGTTGCCCATCGACGGGCTGGACGTGTGGCCGACGCTGACCGCCGGCAAGCCGAGTCCGCACGCGAGCGTCCTGATCAACACCACCCCGAACAACGGGGCGGTGCGGGCGGGCGACTGGAAGCTGGTGGTGAAGAACGGCGAGGACGACCCGGACAGCGGCGAGGTGAAGAAGGGCAAGGAGTCGGTCGAACTGTTCGACCTGAAAGCCGACCCCTTCGAGAAGACGAACCTGGCCGAGAAGAACGCCGACAGGGTGAAGGAGCTGAAGGCCACGCTCGCGGCGTTCGCGAAAGACGCGGTCGCCCCGAAGGCCAAGCCGAAGCCGGCGAACTTCGAGACGCCGAAGGTGTGGGGCGAGAAGGATTAAATGGAACCGGGAACGCAGTGACCGGGTGGGGTTACATCCACCCGGTCACTGCGTTCCCGGTTCGACAGGCCCGCTGTCAAATCGCGTACAGCCGGGCCGCGTTGTCGTGCAGGATTCGCTTCTGATCGGCCTCGGGGCGGTTGCCGATGATCGCCCGCAACGCCGTCAGCCAGTCGGAATACGTGCCGGCGCTCGTACACACCGGCCAGTCGCCGCCGAACATGCACCGCTTCGGCTCGAACGTGTCGATGATGTGGTTCACCACCGGGGCCAAGTCCTCCGCCTTCCACTTGCCCTTCTCCCATCCGTTCGCCACGAACCCGGACACCTTCACCATCACATTCTTCCGCTTGGCCACCTCGGCCGTGTCCGCCTTCCACTGGTCGAACTCTTTGGCGGTGAACTTGGCCTGCGGGTTGCCGCAGTGGTCGAGGATGAAGCGGTTGTCCAGGCACTTGTCGAGCAGCTCGGCCACGTCGGGCAGGTCGGTCGGGCGGACGCACAGGTCGAAGATCATGCCTAGGTCGGACAGCAGTTGCACGCCCTTCACGAAGTCGTCCTTCAGCATGTGCCCGGCGGGGGTGGCGTCGGAGTGCAGCACGCGGCGGAACCCCTTCACATACTTGCTGTCCTTGAACTGGGTGACGTAGCACTACAGCGCGGGTTCGGTCCTGACCGATAGGACAGGTCATCGGGAGGGAACCCCATGACGGATGAGCAAATCGCCGCCCTCGGGCCGGCGTTCG
>JANNQE010000006.1:0-1966 GCA_031441625.1 Planctomycetia bacterium | reverse complement strand
CTGATGGAAGCCAAGCAGGCCATTGACGCCTACGAGGCCGCTCAAACGCTGGAGCCAGACAACAAGGACCGCTCCGAGCTGTTGGGCGGCATGTACGCGACCGATCCGGAAAAGTACCTGGACAAGGCGCTGGCCAGCCAGGCCCTGCTGCTGCGTCAGAATCCCTTCCGGGCCGAGTCGTACAAAGCCCTGCGTCGCCTGTACACCGAGACCAAGCAGGCCGACGCCTCCTGGTGCCTGTGCCAAACGCTGAGCGTCCTGAACCTGGACGCGAAGAAGGAGCGGCTGCTGGCCGTCATTCACCCGGAGCGGAAGTTGGTCGGCACGGCGGTGCTGACGGCCGAGTCGAAAGACCCGGTCGTGAAGCTGGGTGCGGGCGGGAGCGTGACCGGCCGGGCGGTGGGCACGGACGGTCAGCCGATCTCGAACGCGAGCGTGTACGTGTACTTCACCCGCCGGGCGGCGCAAGAGGCGTTCGCGGTGCGGACCGACAAGCAGTTCCCGACGACTGACGCGAAGGGCGAGTTCCGCGTCGATGGCCTGTTCCCCGGCGAGGAGTTCAAGCTGTTCTTCAGCCAGGGGAAGAAGCGGTACGACCCGGAACCCGAGAAGGCCGAGAAGCGCACCGTCGCCAAGCACGGCGACACGCTCAAGCTCGGCGACCTCAAACTCGAACCCTCCAAAGACGGGGAGTGACCCCATGCCCGACACCCTCTGGGCACCTTACGTGCCCGACGAGAAACAGCCGTGGAACCTGGCCCGCGTAGTTCACCTGCACCGGCGGGCGGCGTTCGCCGGGACGTGGGATGAACTGCAACGCGACCTGGCCGACGGGCCGGAGAAGGCCGTGGCGCGGCTGCTCGAAGGGAAGGCGAACCGGCACGCGGCGAAGGAGTTCGACGCCACCGCCGCCCTGCTGTTCGACGCGGCCGTCACGCAGGGCGAGATCGGCCGGCTAAAGGCCGGCTGGTTCTACCGCTTCCTATTCGGCCCGCACCCGCTTCACGAAAAACTCGCCCTCCTGTGGCACGACCACTTCGCCACCGCCAACAGCAAGGTGGACGCCGCCGGGCTGATTCGGCGACAGAACGAGACGCTCCGCAAGCACGCCACCGGCAAGTTCGCGGTCCTGCTGAACGCCGCCGTCCGCGAGCCGGCGCTGCTCCTGTACCTGGACGCGCAGACGAACCGCAAGGGGCACGCGAACGAGAACCTGGCCCGCGAGTTGATGGAGCTGTTCACCCTCGGCGTCGGCAACTACACGGAAGCCGACGTGAAGGAGGCGGCGCGGGCGCTCACCGGGTGGAGCGTGGACGACGGCCAGTTCGTGGAGCAATCTGAGCGGCACGACGCCGGGGAGAAGACGATCCTCGGGGCGAAGGGCCAGTTCGACGGGACGCAACTCGTGAGCATCCTGCTCAAGCAACCGGCTGTGGCGGAGCGGATCGTGAAGAAGCTGAGCCGCCAGTTTTTCGGTGACAACGGGGTTTCAGCAGACGCGGCGAAACAACTGGCGGACGGTCTGCGCGAGCGAGATCTGCACATCGGTTGGGCGGTGGCGACGTTCCTGAAATCGAAGTTGTTTTTCGAGACTTCTCGCTGGACGCGACAGCTTCAGGTGATCTGATTGCCGGGTAATGTGGTTGGCTCACGATCTCGGCCTTCGTCGCCCTGTTCCTCGGCCATTCGTCGGTGGTGCCAGCGTTGCACGGCCAGGATGACGAACCGCACGATCGTCCGCCGTCGTCGCCACTTGTACCGCCCCTTCTCGAATTGCCGCAGCCGGCGGTTGGTCCGCTCCACGTGGTTGTTCGTCCGCACCCGCTCGGCCGCCGGGCGGTGCAGGTACGCCGCCATCTTGGCGAACTTGTCGGCCGTCAGCATCGCCAGCGCCCGGGCCAGGTCCGGATCGGCCTGGTCGCCCGCATCCCGCATCCCGCACCAACGCCGCTCGCCGGCACGCCGC
>JANNQE010000005.1:0-6344 GCA_031441625.1 Planctomycetia bacterium | reverse complement strand
TACATCCGACGGCCCCTCCGGGGCGATGGTGCCATGACCGAATCCGAGTGGCTCGCGGCGACCGATCCCGAGCCGATGTTGGAGCAATTCCAGGCCACAGCCAGCGACCGGAAGTCGATGGCGTGCTGGGTAAGTCGTGAGCGGGCGAACGGCGCGACGTGAGTCCGCAGTGGACGCGGGCGATGACGCCGTAGGCGTTCATGGCGAACCCGGTCCGCTAGAGCCGCGGGTGCAAGCCACCTCTGATTCGCACCCGCGGCCCTTGCGGGCCGGGTTCGCCAAACGCACACTACCCGCATGAGCCGCACCGCCACCGTCCGTCGCACCACCGCCGAGACGGACATCACGCTGACGCTCGACCTCGACGGCACCGGCCGCTCCGAGGTGAACACCGGCGTCGGCTTCTTCGACCACATGCTGACGCACCTCGCCCGCCACGGCCTGTTTGACCTGAATGTGTCTTGCAAAGGCGACCTGCACATCGACGCCCACCACACGGTCGAAGACGTGGGCATCTGCGTCGGCACGGCACTGGCGCAAGCCCTCGGCGACAAGGCCGGCATCCGGCGGTACGGCGACGCCACGGTGCCAATGGACGAAGCGATGGTGACGGCGGCGGTCGATCTGAGCGGCCGTCCTTTCCTGGTGTGGAAGGCGGACGTGCCGACGGAACTGCTGGGTAACTTTTCTTCGCAACTCGCCGAAGAGTTCTGGCGGGCGGTGAGCAGCGCCGGCAAGCTGACGCTGCACGTGGTGCTGCACCACGGGAAGAACACGCACCACGTGGTCGAGACCATCTTCAAGGCGACCGCCCGCGCCCTCCGCGCCGCCACCGAAACCGACCCCCGTGCGAGCGGCGTGCCCAGCACCAAGGGCGTGCTGTAGAATGCCAGCGGAGGGACCGCCATGCCGATGCACGACTGGACCGCCGTAGACGCCGGTACCTATCACCACTTCCACCAGGACTGGACGATCGAGCTTTGTCGTCGGCTGAACGCCGGGGTCCTGCCGGCCGGGTATTTCGCCATGGCCGATCAGCGGGTGGGCGGGCCGGAACCGGACGTCACCGCACTCCAACGTCAGGCCCCTCCGAACCCGAAGGGGAGCGGCGGGCTGGCCGTGCTCGACACCCCGCCCCAGGCCAAACTGCGGGCCTCGTCCAACCGCATGATGTACGCGAGGAAGGCGAACCGCATCGCCATCCGGCACCGCCTCGGCCGCGTGGTGGCCGTGATCGAACTCGTCTCCCCCGGCAACAAGGACGGGGAACATTCGGTGCGGGCGTTCACCACGAAGGCCGTCGAGTACCTCCGTCAGGGCGTTCACTTCCTCATGGTCGATCCGTTCCCGCCGACGCCCCGCGACCCGGACGGTCTGCACGCCATCATCTGGGAGGCAATGGTCGGCGAACGGTTCGAAGCCCGGCCCGACGACAAGCCGCTCGTGGCCAGTGCGTTCGACGCCGGGTACGAACTGAACGCCTACGTCGAACCGCTGGCGGTGGGCGACACCCTGCCGGACATGCCACTCTTCCTGGAGCCGGGGGTGTATGTGCCGTGCCCACTGGAAGCCGCCTACGCCACCTCCTGGTCCACCCTGCCGGACGTGATCCGCGAGATCGTGCCCGCCTTGCCGGGGTGACAAACACAACCCTCGTCGAACTTCAACCCCCAGGACGGAACCGATGGCGAAGGGAACACCCAAGTCGAGCGCGGCGGACGTGACGCGACTCGTTCACGAGGCCGTGCTGGCGCTCGCGCAGAGCGACACCGGCCCGCTGAAATTGCAGGCCAAGAAGGGCGACACCGACGGCGTGTTCCCGGCCGGCACCACGGCGGCGATCAAGGAGGCGATTGAAACGGCGAAGGCCGCGGACGCCCCGCTGCTCCGCGTGACGAGCAAACAAGGGAAAACGGAGTGGGTCGAACTCGCGCCGGCGGGGGTGGCGGCGGTCGGGGCGGCGGTGGCGTTCGCGTCGTCGTCGTTGCCGGCGGTCGAAGGCATCCGGCTGGCCGAGCGGGTGATGGCGAAGCGGCCGGAAACGGTGGTCGAGCTGGAACCGCTGATCGCCCGGTTGGATGCGCGACGGAAGGAGGACGACGAGCGGGAGGCAAGGCAGCGATCCGCCGACGCCGAGCGACAACAGCAGATTCTCGCGGCGATGACGCGGTATCAGGCCGGCACCGAGCAGCGGAAGCGGGACCGCATCGCGGCACTGCAACGGGAGTTGGCCGAGTTGGGCGGCAGTACGACACCGACACCCGCCCCCGTTCCGCCGCGTACAGACGCACCAGACGCGGCCGAAGTGAACCGGCTGAACGACGAGATCGCCAAACTGAAGGGCGAACTGCGGGCGGCGAAAGCCGTCACATCCAACCAGACGAACATTGCCCCCGAAGACTCACAGGAGTTCGTGCGTAACGTCGCAAGGCGACTTGTCGGGGTATGGACGGAAGCGGCAGACAGGGGGAATGATCCCGCGCGAAATGCAATCGAAGTGGCTATGAGCAATATCGGTGCAATCGACTCGATCGGGGAGGACGGTGACAAGACCGAGTTCGACCCACAACAGCACGAGTCGGCCACACCGTTCCAACCGGGCGATGTCGTCGTGATCTCGAGGCCAGGGTGGGTCCTCCTCGAACAAGCCGGTGTGGAGTACGTGATTCAGAAAGCCACCGTCGAATAGGAGGGGTGACGAATGTGGGGGCCAGTGTTCTGTATCGACCTGGGGGCCGGGTACACCAAGGTCGCCGTTCGTCTGGATGCCGAGTCTGAGGCCGTCCTTCTGACCCCGAACACAGTCCACGGCGGGGACGACGACTTCTGCGTTCCTTCGGTGGTCGCCGTCACTCACAACGCTGATGGCAAGCGGAGCTACGAGTACGGGCACGCCGCGTCTGGGCTTCGAGTCAACGCGCACACGCAGGTGTTTCACAACTGGAAACGGGAGCTGTTCGAGTTGAAGGCGAATCAGCCCACCGGCCTCTCAGCGATGCTGGCATCCTCCGAACTGATCGACCTCGCCGGACGGTTCCACGTGCCGTTGGCACAACTTCAACACCTCAAGCAGTTGGTCGCGTCGGCGCACGCACTGACCGGCTCTCAGGTGTCAGTGGGCGAACCGTTTGAGTTGCGGAAGCTGCGGGCCGTGGCCGAAAAATTCTTCGGCTTCGTGCGAAACTTTGCCCTCGAAGCCTGTGCCGCTCGCAATCCGCCCATCCCGGACGCGGACAAAATTCCTGCCATACTCGCCGTACCAGCATTCGCCCCGGAAGAGGAGTTGAAGCACTTGCCGGGAGTTCAAATCCTGCTCCAGGCGATGTCGAGAACCGGGTGGCCAGCCGTGGCGTCTCGATCGGTGGTCTCGGAACCACTCGCCAACATGATCGGTGTGCTGACCAACGGAGCGAACGCGCTGTTGCGACTCCCGGCCCAGAGAGGCCGCCCGGCGACCGTGAACCTTGATGTTGGGAAGATGTTCAGCAGAGGCCCGCTCCTGACTGCCATGAAGGACGGGAAGTTCTACCCCCTGTATCGGGCCCTCGTCGTGGACATCGGGGCGTACACCACCGACGTCGGGCTGATCGAAGTTCCTACCGACGACGCCGATCAGGGTTCACTTCGGGCGTGGCAAATCGCTCAGAAGTCCGTTCCGCTCGGCGTAATGGAACTCGACCGACGGGTCATTGCCGCGCTCCCCACCACCCAAGCGGCCTACCTGTCATCCGAAACGATGTCCGCGGGGAACTGGGAGGACTTCCGGAATATTGTTTACTCCCAGCGGAGGGCCTACCGCACCCTCGAGATGTCGATCCCCGCCCGCGGTGAAAAATCGGCCGTCGAGTCGGTGATCCAAGGGTTTGCGACCGAGATCGCTACACACGTCACGAACTTCTGCGTGGGACTCAAACCGGCGAGTATGCAGGAAGTCATCATCACTGGCGGTGGCAGTCGAATCGCGGCGGTGAAGGACGCGATCGAAGGTGCCGCCGCACTCCCTGGCAGGGCCGTCGTGCGAGTTCACTCGGCGAAACGGGTGACAGCGATTGTTGATGCAGTCGCCCGGCAGTTGGGCAAGGCTGTTCGCGGCGGCACGGCGATGGGTGGAGTCAGCACCTTCTTGAGTCGTGCTTCGTCTGAACCGTCAATACAGTCACCAGCGTCGTGAACATCGCTCCGGTCGCTCACGCTCCCGGCTCGCCGCCGGATCGCCGCTTCGCCAGCGCCGCCCGCGAGTGGTCGCCGAAGCCGTCGCGGGGCACGCCCTTCACCGTTCGTGAGTCCAGGGTGTCTCGGAAGTGGGCGAGGCGGGAGTCGAACCCGCACGCGGTTGCCCGCAGGGGATTTTAAGTCCCCGGTGTCTGCCATTCCACCACTCGCCCCGTCTGCCCCCCACCGGTCGCTCACGCTCACGGCTCGCCCGGATCACGTGTGCCGCAGCGCCTCGATCGGGTCCAGCTTGGCCGCCCGCCACGCCGGGTACAGGCCGAACACCACTCCCACCCCGATGCTCACCACCACCGACAACACGATCGGCTCCCACGTGAGCGCCGCCGGCTGGCGGATGTCCGCCCAGCCGATGCTCACCAGCCAGCCGGTGAGCGGCGGCACGGTCAGCACCATCACCAGCCCGACCAACATGCCGGCCATGCCGCCGACCAGCGTCTGCACCACCGCCTCCACCAGGAACTGCGTGATGATGTCCAGCCGCTTCGCCCCGAGCGCGCGGCGGATGCCGATCTCGCGGGTCCGCTCGGTCACGGTCGCCAGCATGATGTTCATGATGCCGATGCCGCCGACCAGCAGCGAGATGGCGGCCGTGAACGCGAGTTGGCTGTTCGAGCGGTCCTGGCTCCGCTCGGCCTCTTCCAGGCGGTCGAGCGGCACTGTCACCGCGTAGTCCTCCTTCATGTGCTCTTGCTTGAGGATCTCTTTGATCGAGTTGCCCACCGCCTTCACCTTCTGCCGCCCGGCCCGCGTCTCGAAGTCGGCGTCCACCGTCAGCGTCATCTGTGAGAACGTCACCTCCTCCCCGCTCCGCGACCCGGCCTGCCGGATGATGACCGACTTGCCGATCCGCACCACCGCCGTCTCGATGGGGATGTACACGTCGTTGTTGTAATCCTCGGCCGACTGACTGCCCCCGCTCCCGCCGGTCGGCATCCGGTCCGCCGCCACCCCCACCACCCGGTACTCCTGCCCGCGGATGACGACCGACTTGTCGAGCGGGTCGTCGAACGGGAACAGGCGGTCGGCCACCCCCGCCCCGAGCACGCACCGGTTCAGCCGCTCGAACCCCTCTTCGTTCGTCAGGAACCGCCCGCGGGCGATGCTCAGCTTGTTCACCTCCGGGTACTCCTCGGTGGTGGCCACCAGCCGGCCGTTGCACGCGCGGTCGTTGAACCGGAACTCGGACGGGAACACCCGCATGGGCACCACCCGCGAGATGCTGTCGCCGAGCGTGCGGAACCGCTCCAGGTCTTTCACGGTCAGCCCGTACTTCAGCACGAACGACCGCGAGGCGGTGGCCCCTTCGTCCGGCGGCTTGACGCTCCGCACGACGATGTTCGTCGCCCCTTGTCGCTTGATGTCTTCAAGGGCGTCCCGCTTGGTGCCCTCGCCGAACGCCATCAGGCTGATGACGGCAGCCGTGCCGATGATGATGCCGAGGACCGACAGGAACGCCCGCAGCTTGTGCAGCCACAGGCTACGGATGGCCAGGCGGATGCTGCGGACCACCTTGGCCATCGGCGAGCCGATGTCCTGCGGGACGGGCGGGAGGGCGAAGAAGTTCATGCGACCGGCGGCACCGGGGTAGGGGCGATCATTGTAGCGGGCGGGCGGGGTGAAGGGCGGGCGGAAGGGCGGAGAGCGGTGTAGGGGGGGGGCCGCAGGGAACGTCAGTTCCGGCGCGACCCACGCGAGGAGCCGAGTCGAATCAGTTCCCAGGTTTCCGAACCTGTCCTTGCGCTGGAAGTACGAATGCCCGACGAGGTTTTCCTGGCGCAGTTTGTCGTTTGGTGCCGTCAGGGTTTAGATAGATCTTGCTCGGGATCGGTGGTGCCCCCTTCCTCGGTTTGGGTCGTCGCCCGGTCATTTCTCGGAGAAGGGATCGAATCAAATCGGAACTGTGAGCGAGGTCGCCAAGCAGGTTCTTGTAGTTATGTGGTTCCCCTCGCTGCAATGCTATCTGTGTCTGTTTGGGTGCCGTTGCCCCGATCCCAGAGTTTACGCTGCAATTGCAGGTGTTTTGGTTTCTCGCGGTCGGTAACTCACCTCTTTCGGGAGTGGCTGAGCGTGTAGGTACGCTGCATACGCTCGCACCCAAACTTTGCTGAGGA
>JANNQE010000004.1:0-27755 GCA_031441625.1 Planctomycetia bacterium | reverse complement strand
CAGGTTCTCCGCATGCTGGCCGACCCGCGCTCGCACGACTTCGTCCGCGAGTTCAGCCGGCAGTGGCTCAGCCTCGACAAGATGCGAACAGTGCCCATCAACCGCGACCTGTTCCCCCGGTTCCTGTACTACGTTCCGCTCGGCGAGCGCGCGGGCACCGAGGAACCGTACCGGCCCACGATCCGCGACCACATGATCGACGAGACGAGCGCCTTCGTCGCCCACCTGATCCGGGAGAACAAGAGCGTCTTCAACGTGGTCGATTCGGACTTCGCCTGTCTGAACCAGCCGCTGGCCGCGCACTACGGCGTGCCCGGGGTGACGGGCGACGAGATCCGGCCGGTGCCGCTGAAACCCGAGTACCGGCTGGGCGGGTTGCTCACGCACGGGTCGGTGCTGATCGGCAACGGGACCGGTTCGGCTCCGCATCCGATCTATCGCGCGGTCTGGCTCCGCGAGGCGATCCTCGGCGAAGTCGTGCCGCCGCCGCCCGCCGACGTGCCCGCCCTCGCCGACACCGCCGGCGTGTCGGCCGAGAAGGCGGCCACCATCAAGGAACTCTTGGCCCAGCACCGAAAACAGGCGAGTTGCAACGCCTGCCACGCCAGCCTGGACCCGTGGGGCATCCCGTTCGAGCAGTACAACGCGGTCGGAAGGTTCCAACCCAAGGTGCCCAAAGAGGGGACGCGGGTCAGCCCGTTCAAGACGGCCACGCACAAAGACCTGGACGGGTACTCGGCCTACCTGACCACCCTGAACACCGTGCCCGTGCAAGCGGACGCGAAGGTGCCTGGCGGGCCGAGCGTCAACGGGATGGATGAACTGAAGGCGTACCTGCTGAAGGAGCGGAAAGGCGACATCGCCCGCAACGTGCTGCGGCGGCTGTACGCCTACGGCCTCGGCCGCGAGCTGACGTGGCGTGACCGCTTCGCCGTCGAGGACATGCTCGCCGTCGGCAAGGGCGGGTACGGGATGAGGGACATAATCGAGGTCATCTGCCGGCACGAGTCGTTCCGTCTGCCGACCGAAGGGAGGAAGTAGCCATGACCACCCGACCGTGGCACATGAACCGCCGCGAACTGCTCCGCGGGGGCGGCGTCGCCCTGGCCCTGCCCCTCCTCCATACGATGGGCGCGGAAAAACCCGGTTCGGGCCAGCCCGCCCGCCCGAAGCGGCTGCTGGTCAGCTACTTCGCCTACGGGGCGTACATGCCGAACGCCGTGAACGGTGTGCCGGACGCGAGCGACAAGCCGCACGACGAGTGGAGTTGGTGGCCGTGCAAAAACCCCGGCCCGCTCACGTTCAACAAGTCGGCCGAGCCGTTCGCAGACCTGAAGGAGTACGTCAGCTACCTGCGGGGCCTGGACCACGCCGGCGGGTGGACGATGGGCGGGCATAGCTCGGGCGACGTGTTCGCGACCGGTGCCGACATGACCAACACGGAGAAGCAGAACAACATCTCCATCGATCAGGTCGCGGCCAACAAACACGGGCACCTGACGCGCTACGCCTCGTTGACGCTCGGCACCGAGGGCGGCACCGGCTCGTATGGGATGACGAAGACCCTCTCGCACCGCGGGCCGGGTCGCCCCATCCCCGCCCTGCACAAGCCGAAGGACATCTTCACCCGCCTGTTCACCCCCTATGAGGGCGAATCGGTGGAGGCCGTGCGGGCGCGGCTGAAGCGGGAGGCGAGCGTGCTCGACCTGCTGGCCGAGAACACCCGCGACCTGAACGCCCGCCTCGGCCGCGAAGACAAGGCCACGGTGGACGAGTACCTGGAATCCGTGCGGGCGATCGAGAAGCGGGTGGAGCGGGCGAACAAGTGGACCGAGCAGCCGCTGCCGAAGGTGGATGCGAAGGCGGTCAACCTGGACGCCCCGCAGACCGATCCGAAAGAGTACATCCGCTGCCTCTACGACCTGATCTTCCTCGCCTTCCAGACCGATTCCACCCGCTTCGCCACCCTCATGCTGGAGAGCGAATACTCGCAAGACAGCCCGACGTGGAATTACGCCACGCTCGCGCTGGGCTACAAAGGGGCGACGCACGACCTCTCCCACAAGCGGCCGGTCGAATCCGGCCACTGGGACCGCTGGCGGGCCGAGCAGCACGCCTACTTCCTCAAGCGCCTGCGGGACGCGCGCGAGGGCGAGGGAACCATGCTCGACAATACGCTGGTTCTTTACGGCTCGGCCCACCCGCACAACTCGCACAGCGGCATGAACTACCCGCTGCAACTCGCCGGCGGCAAGAACATGGGCTTCAAGCACGGCCGGCTGCATGAGTTCGTTGGGGACAAGAAGGTGCCCTTGGCCAATCTGTTCGTCAGGATGCTCCAGGCGATGGACATCCCCGCCGAGAAGTTCGCCGACAGCACCGCCGCGATGACTGAACTGACCCGCTGACGGGGGTCCGCCGGGCGCGAGAGGACCTTTGGGGTGCCGCGGTCGCCGTTTCGCCCAGGTTCCCGCAGGCCTGCGTGAGCCCGTGAAGCACCGGGACGTGCTGGCGCGGCCGTCGGTCGGGGGCGCGTGCCCTCGCGATTCCTGGAGACCCGGGCGGTTTTCGATTCCCCTGTAGGGAGCCGCGACTTCCCAGACACATTGGATCCGATCATGCGTCCCAGGCCCCGACTCCTCCGCCGCGCGGTCGCGGCGATCGTCGTACTGCTCTCGGCCGCCACCGGCGGGCTTGCGGCCGACCGCAAGCCCAATTTCGTGTTCGTCTACTCCGACGACCACCGCTGGGACGCGATGGGCGTGGTGCAGAAGGAACAGGACAAGGCGGCCCGGTTCCCGTGGTTCAAGTGGTTGCGGTAGGGACGGCCCTTTCGGGCCGCCCCCCGCACAGATCCGGATCTGTGGGAGCCCCGGTCAGGCAACTGTCGGGGCGACCCGGCCCAGTCCCCTTCCTTGCTACAGTCTCACTCCTTGTCCCCTCTCTTCGTGGTCGGCGGAGTCCATTCGGCCGGTGTCGGCTTCTCGACGGTGAGCGGGAACTTGTCGGCGTACTGCTTCATCTCTTTGGTCAGGAGTGCGGTCATCTCCTTCACCTTCCCCGCGTGCTCCGGCAGGTCGGCCAGGTTCTTGAGTTCCTGGGGGTCGGCCTTCAGGTCGAACAGTTGGGTGCGGTCCACGAGCGGGTAGCGGATGAGTTTCCAGCGGTCGTCCCGGATGGCCCGCTGGGAGTCACGGTAGCCGGTGTACAGGACGTCGCGCACCGTCTTGGCCTTCCCTTGCAGAATCGGGCCGAGGTCCTTGCCTTCAACCCCGGCGGGCAGTTTGGCCCCGGCGAATCCGGCCAGCGTGGGGAACAAGTCCATGAGGTAGACCAGTGCCTCACTCTTGCCTTTGGGGATGCCGGGCCCGGCGACGACGAGGGGCACGTGCATGCCGCCGAATTCGTACAGGTTCTGCTTCCCGAACAGGCCGTGGTCGCCCATCGACAGGCCGTTGTCGGCGCTGAAGATGACGACCGTGCTGTCCCACTGGCCCTGAGCCTTCAGTTCGTCGAAGATGCGGCCGACGTGGTGGTCCAGGCCGGTGACGCAGGCGTAATAGTCGGCGAGCTGCTTCTTGGTGTCGTCGGGCGTCCGCGGCCAGGGGGCGAGACGCTCGTCCCGCACGGTCATCTCGCCGTTGTCGAACGGGTGCTGTGGCAGGAAGGCGGGCGAGAGCGGGATTTTCTGCCGGTCGTACAGCTTGTGGAACTGCGCCTCGGCCTCCCTCGGGTCGTGGGGGACGGGGGGGGCGATGTAGATGTAAAACGGGTTCGTTTCCTTGGCCTGCGCGCGGGACTGCAGGAACTTGATCGTCTCGTCCCCGAGCCGCTGGCTGGACGTCGCCCGCTCTTTCCCTTTGCCCTCTTCCCGGATGCTGGTTTCGAACTCCTTGAGGCCGGCCGGGAACCCGTTCCCCGACTTCCCGACGTGCCACGTCTGATACCCCGCGGCCTGGATGACCCGCGGCAGGAACGTCTTGGGATCCTTCGCGTTGTCGGCCGCGTCGTGCGCGCCGGGGATTCGAAACCACGAGCGGCCGGTGAGCATCATCGTGCGGCTCGGCGTACACACGGCGCCGACCATCGACCCCATCGTGTAGCAGCGGGTGAAGGTCGTGCCGCGGTCCACCAGGGAGTCGAGGTTCGGCGTCTGGAGCAGGTCCGTGCCCAGGGCGTGAAGCCCGTCGGCCCGGTGGTCGTCCGCGTGGATGTGGACGATGTTCGGCTTGGCCGCCCGCAGCGGCACGGGCGACACGAGCAGGGCTGCGAGGAGTAGGAAGAAGCGTTGCATCTGATGACACGTCCAGTGGTGTTGAGTGGTGAAGGTCTACTCTTTGGCTTTTCCCGGCTTCTTCCGGATGGTGATCTCGGCGTCGTTGGGTTGTTTCTTCCCGGGCGTGCTGCGGCCGTTGGCGATGATCTCGTCCAGCAGTTTGGTCAGCCGGGCCACCTCCTCCGGGTGCTCGGCGGACACGTTCTTCGCCTCCGTCTTGTCCACGGTCAGGTCGAACAACTGGTCTTTCGGCAGGCCCTCCGCCGCCTTACTCCCCGGTTCGGGGGCGCTCCACCCGCCGGAGTCGGCACACAGGGCCAGCTTCCACTTCCCCTGCCGGATGGCGAACGACCCGTTGATCGAGTGGTGGATCACCGTCTCGTGCACCGGCCCTTTGTCCTTGCCCAGCAGGACCGGCAAGATGCTGAAGCTGTCCTCGCCCGCGTCGTCCGGCAGTTTCGCCCCCAGGATCTCCGCGCACGTGGCCATGAAGTCGGTGTGGCAGATGAGTTGCGACGACTGCGACCCGGCCTTCACCTGCCCCGGCCAGCGGGCGAAGAAGGGGACGCGGTGCCCGCCCTCGAAGATGTCCGCCTTCGACCCCCGCAGGTCGGCACTCGGGAAGTGCCCCTTCGCCTCCAGTTTCGGGATGCCGGCCGCCTTCGAGCAGCCGTTGTCGCTGGTGAAGATGACCAGCGTGTTGTCGGCCACTCCTGCCTTGTCGAGGGCGGCGAGCACCTCGCCCACCGCCGCGTCCGTCTGCATGACGAAGTCGCCGTAGTCTCCCAGCCCGCTCTTCCCCCGCCACTCCTTCCCCGGCACGATCGGCGTGTGCGGCGAGCTGAGAGGGAGGTAAATGAAGAACGGCTCTCGCGCCTTCGACCGTTTGGCGATGTGCTCACACGTGTGCTTCACGAGAGTGGGGAGCATCTCGACCGGCTCGATGATCTGCCAGACGCGGTCGCCGTTGAAGAGTGATTTCATCATCCTGGCGTGATGGAACCCGAAGAAGTCGTTGAACCCCCTCGTCAGGGGGCCATCGCGTGTGACGGCCCCCACTGGTGCGCCCTCCAACTTCTCGGCGTCCTTGGCCTTCCCGCCCTGCTTGTTCGCGTTCTCGATGGTGAACCCGAGGTGCCACTTGCCGAAGCAGGCCGTGTGATAGCCGTTCTCTTTGAGCAGGCCGGCGACGGTCAGCCGCTCCTTCGCGATCAGCGGCTCCACATAGCCGTCAAGAACGCTGCTCTGCAAGCGAGTCCGCCAGGCGTAGCGACCGGTGAGCAACCCGTACCGGGTCGGGGTGCAGACGGCCGACCCGCTGTGCGCGTCGGTGAACGTCATGCCCTGCGAGGCCAACTCATCCATGTGCGGCGTGGCGATCTTCCCCCGCTTCGGGTTCAGGCACTGCACGTCCCCGTACCCCAGGTCGTCCGCCAGGATGTACACGATGTTCGGCTTGGCCGCTCGCAACGAAGCGAGCGGCGCGAGCACCACGACTGCGAGGAGCAGGCTGAGGCGTTTCATGTGTGGGTGTCTGTCAGACGTGGGGTTCTGGAATCAACTACTTTTTCTTCGGTTCCGGCTTGTCGCGGAGTCGTAGTCCGGGTGACCCGTCGCGCCCCGGTCATCGGTGACTCCGCCTTCGACGACCTCCGGGTTCTTCGCAGCGAGGTCGGCCTTCTCGGCCGGATCGGCCTTCAAGTTGTACAGTTCGGTGGACGCTCTTGGGCTGTTCTTGACCGCTTTCATGTCGCCGAATCGGACCGCCTGGAGGCTCGCGGCCTCGTGCGGTTCCCCGTCGAAGTCGTCGCGATTCCGGGCCGCGCCGCCCGACAGCAACCGGAGCACCGACAGGCCGTCGGACTTGGCGGCGTCGGGCACCCGGTCTGAGGTGCCGGTTCACGTGCGGCTTCATCGCCGTCCGATTACTTCTTGTCCTCCGGCTTCTTGTCTGTCGGGTGTGGCGGCATGGCTTCGTAGCCGGCCTCCAGGAAACCGAGCAGGTCGAGCACCTCCTCGCGGGTCAGGACGTTGAGCATCCCGTTCGGCATCGGAGACACTTTGGACTGCGTCCTCCGCTCCACGTCCTTCGCTGGAATCCGCGTGACCGTGTTCGGGGTGAGCAGGTTCGTGAGGACTTGCAGTTCGCCGTCGGCCTCCTTCGCCACGACCCCCGTGATGGAGCGGCCGTCGGTCAGTTCGAGCTTCTGGTTCAGGTACTTCTCGGGGATCTCGCTCGACGGCTCAATCATTTGCCGCAACAGCTTCTCGCCCTTGTAGCGCTTGTTCACGTCGCACAGGTCCGGGCCGAGGTGGACGCCGTGCCCGAACACCTGGTGGCACTGGGTGCATTGCGCTTTCATGAACGCCTTCAGCCCGCGGGCGGAGGTCTCCTTGTCGGTCTTGACGGTCATGCCGGCGAAGTCCTTCATGGTCCACTCGGCGACGACCGTCGGCTTGAGGGCGGCGAGCATGGCCGGCACGTCGGCCAGGTCCTTCGCCACCACCATCTCGCCCTTCATGGCCACCCAGTGGCCGGGGAAGGTGCAGACGAACGGGTAGATGCCCGGCTCTTTCGGGGCGGTGAACCGCAGGACCGACACGAGCGCCGTGCGGGTCGGCCCGATCATCGGTGTGGCCTGGAGGATGAGGGTTTTCTTCTCCGGTGGGAGGAAGTCCGAGTTGGCGTTCCGCGGGTCCTTGGCCATGTCGTTCGCCGCCATCCCGACTTCGGCCAGGGCGTCCGGCTTCACGATGACGAGGTTGTGGTCGGTCGCGTCCGGGTTGGTGAACACCAGCTTGACCGGTTGTCCGGTGGTGACGGCGAACTGGTCAAGGGTGAACAGCATCCGCTCCGGGATGCACGACACCCGCACCGTGGCCAGGTCCTTCTGGGCGTCGAACTCGGCTTGCGCGGCGGTCGGGGCCGGCTCCTTGAACTCGTCCTGCGGCTTGAGTTCCTTGAGCAACTTGGCCACGGAGGCGTACTTCGCGTTGCCGTCCCACAGCGGCTTCAGCGTCCGCGACCCGAGGGCGGTGCGGATGGCGTAGTCGAGGTGCCCGCCGCGGGGGTGCTTGAACACGTCGAGGAGCGCGTCGAGTGCCGCCGGCGTGCCGATGTAGCTGGCGGCGATGGCGGCTTCCATGCGGACGATGCCGTTCGCGTCGTTCGTCGCCTTCCGCAGCAGCACGACCGCGTCAGTCAGGTGCGGGTGCCAGTACCGCAGTTGCTGCGTGGCGGCGGCGCGGGCGTGGTGGTCCTCACACTTCAGCAGGTCTTGTAGCAGCTTGGTGTTCACCCCGCCGATCCAGCGATAGGTCCAGACGGCTTCCGTCTGGTGGTAGCGGTACCGCGGGTCGGGTCGGCTTCAGATCCGCCACCCACTTGTCGAGCGCCTCCCGCACCTTCGCCGCGTCCCGCTCGCGGAGTTCCCGCTTGGCCCAGTCCCTCACGCGGTATTCCGACCGCTTCAGCAACTCGAGCAACTCCGGGATGGTGGCGTCGGCGATCTTCGGCGGGTCTTGCAGTTTGTGGTCCTTGGCCGTGATTCGCCAGATGCGGCCGGAGTGCCGGTCCCGCCGCTCGTCGCGGAGGGAGTACTGCATGTGCCCCTTCACCGGGTTGTACCAGTCGCACACATACAGGTCGCCGCGGGGGCCGAACTGCACGTCCACCGGGATGAAACTCAGGTTGGTGGAGAACAGCAGGTCGCTCACGTACTCCTCGGCGTACCCGAACGGCCCCTCCTTCCACTTGTGGATCTCGACGCGGTTGGTCGGCTTGTACCGCGCCTTGATCATGCCTCCCTGCAGGTCCTTCGGGAACGACGGGCTGTCGACGAACTGGTGCCCGGCCACGCCGGAGTACGCCTGCATTCCCTTCGGGTCGGGGTGCTGCTGCGGGTAAGCGGGGTCGAGGGCGTGGAAGGCGGCGGCGTAGATCGGGTGACTGGCGACGTGCTGGCCCCAGTCGTCGAAGGTCACGCCCCACGGGTTGGTGCTGGGATAGCTGCCGAAGCTGGTCAGCCGCTGCGTCCGCGGGTCGAACCGGAACCACCCGCTGTTCTGCTGCCGCACCGGGCCATAGGGCGTCTCCACCTGCGAGTGGTGGAACACCGATTCGCGGAAGATCAACTCGCCGTCGGGCGTCCACGTCAGGTCGTGCAGGGCGTGGTGCGAGTCCTCGGTGCCGAACCCGCTCAGCACGGTGCGGCGGACGTCGGCCTTGCCGTCACCGTCGGTGTCCTTCAGGAAGGTCAGGTTCGGCTGCTCGGACACGTACACTCCGCCGTCCCCGAACTCGAACGACAGCGGGATGTGCAACTTGTCCGCGAACACCTTGCACGTGTCGGCCTTGCCGTCGTTGTCGGTGTCTTCGAGGATCACGATCTTGTCGTCCGGCTCGTTGCCGGGGTACACGTGCGGGTAGGTGGTGGAGCAACTCACCCACAGCCGGCCTTTCGCGTCCCACCGCATCTGGATCGGGTTGGCAACATCCGGGAACTGCTCCTCCCCGGCGAACAGGTTGACCACGAACCGCGGGTCCACCTTGAACGCCTCCTGCTCCTTCGCCGCGGTCAGCCACTCGTTCACCCCGCGGGCCTGCGCCGACTTCGGCAGTGGCGGGACGTTCGTGTCGTCGATCTTCGCGGGCACCGGCTTGCCGTCGGCCAGGTCGTGAATGCGGGCGTCCCGGGTGTCCACCATCAGGTCGAAATTCCGCATCGCGGGGAGGAAGTCGAGGTAGCCGTAGGCCTTGTTCCGCCCGCCGGTGTAGTAGAAGGTGTTCAGGGGGCGGAAGCGGCGGAAGAACTGGCGGTCTTTCTCGACCACCGCCTCGCGGAGGGCGGCGGGCACCTCCGGCGGCGTCTCGTCGAACGTCCCCTTGAAGAGGGCGGCGGAGAAGACGGCGTACCCTTTCTCGCTCAGGTGGCAGCCGTTGGTGGTGAAGTCGGCGGCCGGTTCGCGGGCGGTTTCGAGGGTCGCAGCGAACACGTCCACGAAGCCGACCTTCTGTTCCGCCGCCACTTCACGCATGGCGGCCGTGTACAGCTTGATGTTGGCGTTGTTCAGGTCCGCTGCGGCGACCCCCTTCATGTTCTGGTTCGCCACCGGGGACACCAGCACGATCCGGGGGGCGGTCTTGCCGTTGAAGGCTTTCGTCTTCAGCCCGGCGAGGTACTCGGAAAGCTTCTTCTTGAACGCCGGCAGCCCGGCCTCCCCAGCGAACGACTCGTTGAACCCGAAGGCGACAAAGATCACGTCCGTCTTCTCGTGCGTCAGGTGTTGCTCGGTGTCGGCGAAGTTCGCCGGCCGCGGCTGGAGGCCGATCTCGTCGGCCGACCATGCCAGGTTGCGAACGATCAGATCCTTGTCCGGGTACCGCTTCTGGAGCAGCGCTTCGAAGTGGCCGAACTCCTGCGCGCGTTCGAACAGCGTGTTGCCGATCAGGGCGATCCGGTCGCCCTTCCGCAGTTCCAGTGGCAGCGTGGTTTCGACAGCCTTGGCTGTTGCCGAGCGAGGGGCGGTCTTCTCGTAGATGCCGAACTTCGTGAACTCGCCGTCGGCCGACGCGGGGTCTGCCGGGTCCTTCGGCCCCTTCGGCGTCTTGTCCTGGGCCTGTGCCGACTCGGTGGTATGCAGCGCCAGAACGGCGACGAACGACAGGACCGTGAGCAGACGGGGCCGCATGAAGTTTGCCTCGGAGTTGGGAGGGTTGGTCCGACGGGAACCTGGAGGGCGGGTGGGGCGTCAAGGATGGAACCCCCCGGTGCCAAGTTCGTACCGCGAGCGCGACGGGATCGGAGAATCGTTGGTCGGGGCCGTCGCGCCTACTTCGGCTTCCCGAACTGTTTCCAGTACAGCTCTTTGAACGGGTTCTCTTTGGGCTGCACGGCGTCCTCGTTCACCAGGAGTGGCGAGAGCGACGCCCACCAGACGTCGTACTCGGTGTCGAGTTTCTTCACCACGTCCGGGTTCTTCCCCGCCACGTCGGTCTTCTCGCCGGGGTCCGCCGTCACGTCGAACAGTTCCCACGCCACTTTCTCTTTCGGCTTCCCCGTCGAGACCAGGTGCCACTGCTTCGTGCGGACGCTGCACCCGGCGTACTTGTGGTCGTCCACTTTGGCCCCCTTCGGCCACCGCCCGATGTGGGTGAACAGCGTCCGCTCGGCCCACTCCGCCTTCGGGTTTTCCAGGAGCGGCACGAGACTCCGGCCTTCAACCTGCGTCTTCACTTCGGCGGTCAGTTTCGCGCCGGCGAGGTCCGCCAGCGTCGGGAGGAAATCAACGTGCGCTGCGAGCCGATCGCAGTCGGCTGCCTTCAGGGTTCCCGGCCACCGCCAGAACGACGACGCCCGCGTTCCGCCGAGCCACGGCGTGTTCTTCGACCCGCGCATCCCAGCGTTGAACGTCGACACGCCGGCGGTGCCGCCGTTGTCGTTCATGAAGACCACCAGCGTGTCCTTCTCCAAGTCCCACTCCTTGAGCTTGGCCAGCAGCTTCCCGACGTTGTCGTCGATGTTCGAGATCATGCCGAAGAATTTGGCCGCTTTCGCGTCCTTCACCTTGCCCGTGTACAGGGCCTCGTCCTCGGGCCGCACGTTCAGCGGGGCGTGCGGGGCGTTCGTCGAGATGTGGCAGTAGAACGGCTTGCCCTTCCCCTTGACCGACTCGATCCACTTCGTGGCTTCGCCGAAGAACACGTCGGTGCAGTACCCTTTGGTCTTCTCGAACTTGCCGTTGTGCAGGATGGCCGGGTCGAAGTAGGAGTTGCCCGGCGCGTCCCCGCAGCTGCCGGGGTACGTCTGCCCGATGCCGCCGGCCCCGTGGATGAACATCTCGTCGAACCCGCGGTTGCTCGGCCAGAGGTCGGGTTCGTCGCCCAGGTGCCACTTGCCGAAGATCCCACTGGTGTACCCGGCCGTCTTCAGCACCTGTGCCAGTGTGGTCGCCTTGGGGGTGAGCCGTTCGCGTTCGAGGATGGTGTGCGTGACCCCGTTCTTGAACTCGTGCCGGCCGGTCAGGAGGGCCGAGCGGGTGGGCGCGCAGGTCGGGCTGACGTGGAAGTCGGTGAACCGGACGCCCTCGTCGTGCAGGCGGTCGTGATTCGGCGTCTTGAGAATCGGGTTGCCGTGGGCGGCGATGTCGCCGTACCCCTGGTCGTCGGTCAGCACGAACACGACGTTCGGCTTCTTGCCGGCGAGCGGGTCGGCGGCCGTGAGTCCGCCCAGGGATGAGGCGAGGAAGACGGCGAGTGTACAGAAGGAGCGAATCATGAAGGGTTCTCGGAACGTGGCGGGATCAGTTCAGACGGTTTTCGCCTGGTACTCGTTTCATACTCTCCCGTCGCGGCGAGGGGATCGATTTCCGCGACCTACGAACGCGCAGCGTTCCGGAGGTCGCGGCCAGTACGTTTCGTGAGCAATCGATCGGCGGAGCACTCCGGCCACTGGTCTTGCTTGCTTCGAGCAGGACTTTCCGCTTCTTCACCACCTGGGGGTGTTTGATGTACCGGGTCCCCGTTTCGCTGGGATCGGACTCGAGGTTGTACAGTTGTCCTTCGACCTTGGGGCGGTGTCGGCCAGGGCGAACGGCTGCAACTCCCCTTTTTCGTACCAGTCCCCGCCGGATCCGCGGTGGTCGAGATAGCTCCACTCGCCCTTGCGGATGGCCAGCGACAGGTTGATCGTCTGTTACAAGTGATACTCGCGGATCGGCCTGCCGCCGTCCTTCCCCAACAACACCGGCAGCAGTCTCACGCTGACTTCGGCCGAGTCTTTCGGCAGTTCGATCCGCGTGATCGTCGCACACGTAGCCATAACGTCGGTCAGACAAACCGTCGGGTCGATCGTGCCCCCTGCGGTGTCAACGCCGGTCGAGACGTGGCTCTTCCGCGGAGTTGATGCCGACAGGTTGCACTCGGTGGAACTCGTCTTTCGGTCGAGTTGAAACTGTTCAGTTGGCGTGGAGGACGCGGGCGCGGAGCAAGTTGAACTTGGCCCGACCATCACCGGATCGCTTCAGACACTTCAGACGGTTCCCAGCCCCCTCCACCGGTCCATTGCTCCACGACAGCGTGAGGCCCGCTCGCACCGCCGCTTCATCCCGTCGCAACCCGGCCGCAAACGTCTGAAGAGTAGGTGTGACACTCGCACGGCTCAGCCAGTTGTCCCAGTTCACCCCGTTGCGTTCGCGGACCAGTTGAGCGAACTCTTCGGCTTCCTCACACGTCTGCCGCACATCCGGGTCCGACTCCTTCAGCCGACGGACCCAGTCCCGCTCCTCGGCCATTCGCCGATCCGGGTGACGCACCACCGCGACCGACAGTCGCCGCGCCGTCGGTGGTGCGGGGACACCCGCCGTGGCGGCAG
This sequence comes from Planctomycetia bacterium, assembly GCA_031441625.1. Lineage (GTDB taxonomy): Bacteria > Planctomycetota > Planctomycetia > Gemmatales > Gemmataceae > JALHQU01. Next base: position 15,107 of record JANNQE010000004.1, on the reverse strand, counting down.
CGGAACCGACGGGCGGTGATCCGCCACACCACGCGGCGGCCATCCGACGGCAGGTCGGCGACGGTGCGGAGGTAGTGGCTGTGGACGTGGGGGGACGGCGTTCGGCACGCCGGGCAGACGCCGTCGGGGGCGGTCGTCACCGCGGCGATCGCGATCAGGTCCGCACCGACGAAGCGGGAAGTGATGTCAACCCCGTTGGGGCCACGCACACGGGAACGGACATGCCGGATGCCCTGGGAACACTCGCGGCTGGCGAGAACAGGACATTCTAACGGCGGCTCAGCACCAACGCCGCGGGAGAGCCACATCTCGGCCGGCGATTACAACCCCCGAACGAGAGCGAACCGGGCGTTCACACAGTGGTGGCAGACCTGACCAGAGTTGCTCCCCTCGCGCGAGTGCGGGCCGACCACGTAGTAGAACGATCCAGGGGCGAGAGTCGGTATCGGGGGTGGCCGAACGGAGGGTCATGGGCACGAGTGACGTGCGCGTCCACACCGGTGGCTGAAAGTGGGTTGGCGGCATTTGGCCGAACCGGTCATCCCCGTGTCTGCCGAAGCGAAGAGAGTACCGGGCGAATGCCCGCGGGCGGGGGGCACCGGCCGCTGGCATTCGCCGGTGCCCTCGCTTCGCACCGCCGGCCGGGTTCAAGCACCACAACACGCGTGAACGCTGCGGTCGAAGTGACCGACGAGCGGATCCCCAGTCTCGGACTTGGCGATACCCGCGGGGGTCGGACAAGCCCACGCGCTCGGCCGGTCCGCACGACCGCCTACTTCGCCTTTTGGACCGTCAACTTCCGTCTGTAAATCGTCGTGCCGTGCGCGATGTAGAGCACACTGTGGTCCGGGCCGGCGAGGACGCACGTCGTCAGCGCCTGGTCGCCGTTGACCTTCGGCAGGACGCCGCACGGGCGGCCGGTCGGGTCGAAGACTTGCACCCCCACCTGCTCGTCACGTAGAAGCGGCCGGCCTTGTCGACGGCCATGCCGTCCCCCTGGGAGTTCTGAACGTACGGCGGCGGCTCGTTGAACTTGAACTCGCCCTTGGGGTCGATCGGCAACCGCATCGGCATCGTCGGCATCTTGGCGTCGAGCACGCCTTCCTTGTTCACCCGGAACGTCCACGTGTGCGTTCCGCCGTAGTCGGAGACGGCCAGCGTGCCGCCGTCGTTCGACAACGCGATGCCGTTCGGCTTGGTGATGCCCGTGTCCATGACCTTCACCCCGCCGGTCTTCGGGTCGATCCGCGTCACCTGCTTCGCCGCCGTTTCCGTGATGAGGATGAAGCCGTCCTTCGTCACCGCCAGGTCGTTGGGTTTGACACCCTCCGCGACGACTTTCACCTCGCCGCTGCCGGGGTCGATCGCGATGACACGGCTCTTCGCCCCCTGGCAGCCGTACAGGACGGACTCGTCCGGGCTGAACTCCAGGCCGCTCACCGACTCCTTGCAGATCTCCTTGCGCTTGCCGTCCGTGCCGATGCGAACGACCGAAGGGGCCTTCATGTCGCAGAAGTACAGGTTGCCGGCCTTGTCGGCGCACAACGCGTCCGCGAACCCGAGGTCTTTCGCGACCACTTCCCACGACTGGTCGCGGATCAGCAGGTTGAGGAGCGTGAGGTCGCCGCCGAGATCGCCGCGGGTGTCGAGCACCGGGGTGAACTTGTCCTTCCGCCAGAGCCACTTCATCGCGTCGGGGAACTTCGACCCGCCGAACTCGGCGTTGTGGGCGTACCCTTCGGCCCAGTCGAAGCGGACGTCGTACCCCATGTACTTCAACGCCGACGCCATCTGCTGGTTCGCCCACGGCCAACTCCCGAAGGCGTTGTCGACGTCTCCGCTGGTGTCGGCCATGTAGACGCGGATCGGCCTTGGCTCGGTCTTGCGGACCAGCGACGGGTACACGTTCCCGCCGCGCAGGTTCGTGAAGCTGCCCACGCTCGAGTACACCTTGCGGAAGACGTCGGTCCGCTCCCAGGCGGCGGTGAACGCACAGATCGCGCCGGAACTGGAGCCGCCGATGGCGTGCATCTCGGGGTCGTCCGAGATGGCGTACTTCTTCCGGACTTCGGGGATGATCTCCTCGGTCAGGAAGCGGACGTAGCGGTCGCCGAGGCTGTCGTACTCGAAGCCGCGGTTGGAGTGCTTCCCGTCCACCCGCGGTTTGTCCTTGTCGTGACCGGGGTTGATGAACACGGCGATCGTCGGCGGCATGTCCCCCTTCGCGATCAGGTTGTCGAAGACGACCGGCACCCGCCAGCGGCCCTTGTCACTCTTCATCCCTTCGCCGTCCTGGAACACCATCAGCGCGGCGGGCTTGTCGGCCTTGTACTGGGCCGGCACGTAGACAGACCAGTCGCGGGTGGTGTTCGGGAAGACCTTCGACTCGAACGCGGGCATCGGCACGACTGTCCCCTTCGGCACGTCGTCCTTCGCGAAGGCGTCCGGGTGCGGTTTCCACTCCGGCTTGGTTTCGGTGTGCGGGAGTTTCGAGCTCTCGGCCTTCTCGTCCCACAGCCACCGGAGCGCGTCCGGCAGCATCTCGCCGCCCCACTTGCCGCTGTGACCGCCGTCGGTCATTTCCAGCTTGTACTTGTACCCCGCGAACTGCAGTGCCGTCGCGAGGTCCTGGTTGGCGAGCGGCCAGTTGCCGTGCAGGTTGTTCAGGTCGTCCTTGCCGTCCTGCAGGTAGACCTTGATGGCCTTCGGCTTGTCCTTGGTCTTCCGCACGAGGCCCGGATACGCCCATCCCCCGCGGATGTTGGTGAAGCTGCCGATGTGGCTCATCACCAGCCCAAACTGTTCCGGCTTCTCCCACGCGACCGTGAACCCGCAGATGCCGCTCGACGAGATGCCACACACGGCTCGCTTCGACGGGTCCTTCGAAACGCTCAGCCCCTTGAGCGCCACCGGTAGGAACTCGTCGACGAGGAAGGTGGCATAGCGGTCGCCGAGCGAGTCGTACTCGAACGACCGGTTGCCGCGGTCACTGGCACCGGGCATGGTGGCCGTCACCGTCCCGGGGTTGACGAACACGGCGATCGTGACGGGCATCGCCTTCTGGTGAATGAGGTTGTCGAACACGACGGGGACCCGGAAGCCGCCCTTGGTGTTCGCGTACCCGCTCCCGTCCATGAAGACCATCAGCGCGGCCGGTTCGTCGGGCTTGTACTGGGCCGGCACGTAGACGCTGAACTCGCGCTTCGTCCCCGGGTAGAGTTTGCTGTCGGCGAACTGCCCCGTAGTGACCTTCCCCTGCGGCACGTCGGGCTGAACGACCCGGTCGGGGTGGTCCGCGGCCGGGGCCTGCGCCTGCAAGGTCGCCAGGGCGAGGAAGGAAAAGATCCAGCCGCGCATGACAGGTTTCATCAGCGAACTCCCGAGTGGTTGGGCCGCGCGTCCGACGACGAGCTTGCTTTACCAGAAATTCAAGCCGCATCCAGCGAGTCCGGTGCGAAGTCAACACCCACCGCCCGGCAGATTGCGGGAACAGGACACCACCGCCTGGGGCGAAGAAGAGTCTGGGCACGCCGAACGGAATCCCACCCCCTCCCGGACGCGGTTCACCTTCCAGCCGAATGCCCACGCGAGAGGACGTCTCGGCTCGCCATGTTCGCGACTGCGGCCTTCGCGTTGGCGGTGTGGGCCAGGTTCACCCCGCCGCCCCGTAGAACAGTCGCGGGCCGGCGGCGACTTTGTTGTCGGCTGTGGCTCGGTTCGTGGTCGCGTCGGCAATGGCCCGTGCCGCCATCACCAGCTTGATGGCGTCCTGCACCTGCCGGTTGGCCGCGGCCAACTGCTTCACCGCCGCCGCCTGCTTCTTGTCACCCACCGTGAACAACTCCCGCTCGGCGTACCGCTGGGCCAGCCACACCGCCCAGGCCGCGTCCACCGCCGCCGTCACCAGCGGGGTCGGGTCCGGGCCGGCCAGCCTGGCCTTCCAGACCGTCACCTCCCGCCGCAGGCACGCCTCGGTCACGGCTCCGCCATCGCCGAGCAGCCGGGCCCACCCGGCGGCCGTGTCGGCGGACAGCCGGGCGGCCGTCTGCCACACGACCGGGTGGCGGTCGAGAAGTTCTTCCAGCTCGGCCAGGGCCGACCGGTCGCCGCGGTTCGCCCGGTCGTTGAGTTCGGTCAACTGTTGCCCCAGGTCGGTCGGGGTCGTGGTCAAACTGGGAGGTACTGGCGTCATGGCGATCTCCGGGACGAACGGACTGGGCGGTGTGAACCCGGACGGGCGGACGGGTTGTGTGACCTTCACCGGCACGCGCCCGCACAGGTCAAGACGGCCGTGCCGACTACCCGCCCGCCACCTCCACTGGCCGCGGTGCTGGTACTCGCCGCCTACCAACCGGACCGCCCGCACCAGTTGCCGAACCAAAATCTCGACCGAGCGCGTGTCCCGCCGCAGGGCCGTGACGGTTGCCGCCCGGGTCCGCACCGCCGTCGCCCGCTTCTGCCGGAGCCTGCGGTCGTGAGCGGTGAGCAACTCGTGCAGGCGGCCGGCGTCGCCCGCCCCCCCAGTAGATGCGGCGGGGTTTTCCGCCCACCCGCACGGGCTGGTAGAAGTACTGGTGCTTCCCCCGCAGTTCCCACGGCATGGCGTCACCCCCGGTGCTCCACTGGAATGTGCGACGCCGCATGGGTCGCCCCCCACCGCCCGCTGTCCCCCGCTCTCGCCCGCCCGGTCCAGTTCAAGAACAGTCAACTCGGCAACCGTCGCTCCGACACTCGACGCACTCACCCCGACCGGTGCCCGAGGCGGTCGAGGTCGGCGTCGACGGTCGACCGCGGTCGGGTTGGTCGCGCGACCGGCGGGCGGCCCGGAGGCGACTGGCGGGCGGCGTCCACCGCCGCGAAGAAGGCGTGCAGGTCGGCGAGAGTGGTGCACCTTTGGCCGCCCACGAGGGTGGTCCGCAGGCGGACGCCCCGCACGCCGGTCAGCGCCCACCGGAACACGGTCCGCACGTGCAGGCGGGTGTTGCTCCGCCGGGTAGGAATGACGTTCAGGCCGGGCACCCGGGTGAGCGGGATCGGGGCGTCGCCGTCGGGGTGGGTCATGCGGCACCCTCCTGGGGCGTGGGGTCAACCCCTCGGAGCAGGTCGCTGATCATCTCGACCGCTTCTGGTTTGATCACCCACCGGCCGCCCACGATCGGGCCGAGTTCTTCCGGCACCTTCCGCGAGTAAAACAGGGCGGTCACCTCCCGCGGCGTGACCGGCCGGCCGAGTCGCCGGCTGACCTCCGCCGCCACGTCGGCGGCGAACAGGATCTCCATCGTGTCAGGCCCTCCAGGCCGACGACGACCACCGTCGCCGGTGAGAGGGGCTAAGGCAGTGAGCGTGCCGGGGGCATTTTTCGCCACTTGCGAACCAGACGCAAACCCTCTTGGTGCCGGCGGATAAAAATGTCGATAATCGTGTTCCATGGCCGGGAAAGGGTCGCCAAACTCCTTCGACGGCGTCCTGAAAGCCCGCGGTGCAACACGAGCGGCATGGCGTGCAACGCAACCCGTCCGATCTGGTGCCAGTTGCACGCGACGGAGGCCGCCCTGCAACGCAAGGTGCCGATTCCGGGTCGGCGTGCAACGCATTTCCGCGGCCCTGCAAGCCGAGGGTGCGGAACAGGGTGGTGTTGATGCGACGGCCCGGGTGAGGGCGGCCGCGACGAGCAAGGTGACGAACCGGGTGGCGGTCGGCCGGGTGAAGTGCGGCCGCGAGACGGCGGGCAGCGGTCGGGCTTCGACCGGACGAGTCATCGCACCGGCTCGGGCCGGGGGGGCCCGACCCGACCACCGCGAACGGCCGAACGGCGGCGTCAGTCGAGCTCAGAGTATTACGGCTTCACCACCAGCGGCTTGTCGGCCGGCACCGCCTTGCGTGTGAGCGTGCCCTTGCCGTGCGGCAAGATCACCTCCACGTCCACGCTGTCGGTTTTCCCCAGGCCGAAGTGGGCGACCGCCTCTTGGCCGGAGCAGTACCCGTAGCCGATGGCGATCTCGCGCTCGCCGAGCAACTCCGCCGCCTGCCCCAACTTGCCCGCCGGGAACACCCGCACCTTTGATCCGACGCCCATGCGGTTCACCCCGCCCGGCCCTTCCACCCGCACGTCGAGCCAGTGCCCGCCGGTCGTCTCGTTCTTCAGCAGCATCGACTTCGACTCCACCCACCAGTTGGCCAGGAAGAAATCCAGCTTGCCGTCGCGGTCGAAGTCGGCCGACGGGCCGGCGGCGGTGTACATCACCTTCTTGTCCTTCAGCACCTTCTCGAAGAACGGGCCGGACCGCTTCAGGGCGATGTCGTCGGCGGTGGGGAAGTCGTTCACCCCCCAGGCGTCGTCGCGGAACTGCGGGATGCCGTCCTTCACCCCCAGCCCCTTGTAGATGACCGGGCACGGCTTGCCGTCCTTGAACTTCACGATGCTGACGGAGATGTCCGGCCAGCCGTCGTTGTCGAAATCCTGGATCTCGACGTGCGGGGCCTTCATGGCCAGCGGGAGCAGGCCGGCCTTCGCGGTCACGTCCTCGTACTTCGGCACGCCGTCCTTGTTGCCGCGGTGCAGGTAGAGGCGAATGGCAGTGGGCTTCGTCCACGGCGATTTGAAGTGGTGGCCGATCACGATGTCGGGCAGGCCGTCGCGGTTCACGTCGCCGATGCACACGCCGGCGGGGGTGTCTTCCGGGCTGTCGAGCTTCCAGCGGAACACGTCGGCGGCGCCGGCCGCCTCGCGGAACTTCCCCTTGCCGTCGTTCAGCAGCAGCTTGTGTTCGCCGCCGCCGTGCGTCAGGAACACGTCCGGCCAGCCGTCGCCGTTCACGTCGGCCGCGGCCACGCCCAGCCCGCCGAACCCTTCAGCCACCTTCACCGGCTCGAACTGGTACTTCCCCTTGTTGCGGAGGAGCAGCGGGCCGGTCTTCACCTTCGGCGAGTAGTACTGCTCGCACAGCAACAGGTCGAGCAACCCGTCGCCGTCGGCGTCGAGTGCGGCCAGCCCGCGGCCCTCGTACCCCGGCGGACACGCCCCGCTGTCCTTACTCACATCGCTGAACTTGCCGTCGCCGTCGTTGCGGAACAGCAGGCTCGGCACGGCCAGCACGCCGTCCTTGCCGTGGGCGCAGTGCGAGGCATAGAGGTCGAGCCGGCCGGAGTTGGTCAGGTCGGCGAACAGGGCCCCGCTGCCGATCCCGGAGGTCTTCAGGTGCTCTTGCTTGTCGGCGGTGAACTTGCCTTTCACGTTCCGCAGGAGCACGCCGGGCTTCGACCCGCTGTTGTGGAAGGTGCCGACGAACAGGTCGGGCCAGCCGTCGCCGTCGGCGTCGCCCCACGCGACCGCGTGCCCGCGGATGCCCTCGACCGCCGGGAACAGGCCGGCCTCTTCGCCCACGTCCTTGAACGCGAACGGGTAGTCGGCCGCGGGGGCAGATGCGGCGAAGGCGAGGAGCAGGAGGGGTCGAAGGAGGCGGTTCATGGAGACGGGCCTACGGAGGATGACGTTCAAGTTGAACCGACCCGCAGCCGCGGAGCGGCGGGGTTCACGGCCGCTCGCTTTCCGGAATGTGAATCACCGTCAGCGCGCAGCAGTCCCAGCTCTTCCCGCCGCGGTTCACGTTCCACGTCACGTACAACTTGTCGCCCTTCGGGTCCACCGCCGAGCTGAACGTGCCGACGAGTGTGGCCCCGGTCTTCTCCTGGATGAACGGGTGCAGGAAGGCGATCACCTTCCGCCGCTTCGTCTCGGTGTCGAACTGCACCACCGCCGAGTGGTCCTTCTCGCTGCCGCCGTGCGCGCCGGGGATGTAGTAGACGTACCGCCCGGTCGGATCGACATCCAGCGACGTGATGTAGGCGTTCACCCCTACGGCCGCCGGGCCGAGTTCCTCCGCCTTTTCCGTCTTGGTGTCGAACGCGAACAGCGTGGCGTCGCCCCCTTTGCCGCCTTTCGACACGGTGAACACCTTCCCGTCCTTCGTCTCCTCCGTCGCCGCCCGCACCCCCATCTCGGCGTCGATCTTCACCGGCCCGCCCTCCTTCACCGGGTCGTACCGCACCAGTGACCCGACCCCGTCTTCCTTGCCGGGTGTCCAGTAAACCCGCCCGGTGGACTTCGCCAGGATCATGTACCGCGCCGGGCCGTCCGCCCCGCTGTAGAGCACCTTCTTGGCCTTCAGGTCGTAGGCGAAGAACTGGACGCCCTGATTCTTCGCGTCGGTGCCGGCCGCCGTGCCGCCGTAGAAGATCATCCGCTCGCCGTCGAGCACGCTGCACGGGATGCAGTGCTTCGGCACCGGCGCCCGCACCACCACCTCGCTCTTGCCCGTCTTCGGGTCGCACCGTAGCACCCAGTCGCCTTCGTACTGGTTCTTGTCGGCCGTCACGGTGGTGCTGCCGCGGTGCGTGGCGCAGTAGAGCCAGCCGTCGGACCCCAAGTCGAGCCGGCTGTGAATCTTGCCCGGCGTGTAGTGCCCCTTCGGCATCCCGAGCAGTTGCGTGGTGTCGAGCAGTTGGCGGAAGGTCTTCGCCGCCGGGTCGTACTCGAACACGCGGCCGGTGCCGGTGCCGTTCGCCGGGTCGCCCTTGCCGCCGACCGCCAGGTGGTCGCCGATGCTGGCGAAATACTTGCCGTTCGCGGCCACGCTGTCGCCCCAGTTCGACCACGGGTTGCCGAGGTAGTCCTGTCCGGGGAAGTAGAGGAAGTCCACCTTGGGGGCGGCCTTCGCCACGTCCACGTCTTTGCGAAGTGTCGCCGGCGGCTTCAGGAATTCGTCGCCGGTGTGGGAGAGCGCCGCCTTGCCGTCCGGAAGGGTCGGCGGAAAGGTGAGGGCGGGCGGCTTCTGTTGTGCTTGAATCGACGAACCGCTCATCAGGGCGACGCACACGGCGGCCCACCAGTCAGCCCGTGACGCGAACATGGCACCACCCCGGAGAGAGAGGGTATCAGTGTAAACCACCAAGCCGGGCGGAAGTTCCTCGGCGGCACGAATCGGAGCGAGGGCGTTCCGTTCCATTTCGCCTTCGCCACGGTGACATCACCGACAAGGCAACCGGGCGAGCGGGTCCTCGCCCCCGCGGTGGCGCGGCACGGGTTGCGACTCGCCGGTCACCGGGTTGCGATACCAGTCGTGTGTCCCGCCGTGCCGCACCGGCTCGCAACCCGCCGCGTCGATCACCCGAATCGGATCAGGTCGAGCCGTTTCACGACCCCCGGTGCCCGCGAACATCTCGGGTGGAATGCGCGCCGGAAGTGCGATCACACGACGCCCTCAAGTCCCCCGGAGATATCTTATCGGCACCCCCTCTGCCGGCGGTTGTCCCGGAGGTCGCATGTCCGCCACGTCCCGCTCGCTGCTCCTGCTGGTCGCGCTCGCCGCCACTTCGTTCGTTCCGTTCGGTCGCTCCGACGACCCGGCTCGTGCCCCGAAAGCGGACGACCTTCCGCCCGGCTGGTCGGCCCGCTCGCCGCGGGACGAAATCCGCCCGGTGTTCGCCCACGACCCGGCCGGCGGGCCGAAGCGATCCGGGGCGTTCGTCATCACCCACGATCAACGAGCGGGGCTTCAGGGGTGGGTGGAGAAGGAGTACCCGGTGACGGGCGGGGAGTGGGTGCGGTTCAACGTGGTTCGGAAAACGCGGAACGTCGCGGACACGCGGCGGAGTTGTCTCGTTCGTGTGCGGTGGCAGGACGACGCCGGCAAGATGGTGTCCGCGGTCGTTCCGGAAGGGCGGGTGAAGGAATTGGGGCACACACCGTCGGCCGAGCCGGAACACCCGACCGACGGCACGACCGACGCCGACGGGTGGACCACAGTTTCGGGAGTGTACCGCGTGCCACCAAAGGCAACGAAGGCGGTGGTGGAACTGCACCTCCAGTGGGCCCCCGGCGGGCGTGTCGAGTGGGCCGGGGTGGAACTGGCGAAGACCGACCCGCCGCCGACCCGCACGGTTCGGCTCGCCGCGGTTCACTACAAGCCGAGCGGTAAATCGCCGAAAGCCAACTGCGAGGAGTACGCCACGCTCATCGCCGACGCCGCCAAGCAGAAGGCCGATCTGGTCGTTCTCGGCGAAACAATCCCCTACGTGAACACCAAGAAGCTGCCGCACGAGGTGGCCGAGGCGGTGCCCGGCCCGACGACCGAACTGTTCGGCGAACTCGCCAAGAAGCACGCCACGCACATCGTGCTCAGCGTGTACGAGCGGGAGAAGCACCTCGTCTTCAACACGGCGGTGTTGCTCGGGCCGGACGGCAAGCTGATCGGAAAGTACCGCAAGGTCTGCCTGCCGCACGCCGAGGTGGAACGGGGGGTCGCCCCCGGCTCCGACTTCCCGGTGTTCGACACCAAGTTCGGTAGGGTCGGGCTGATGGTCTGCTACGACGGCTTCTTCCCGGAGGTGGCCCGCGAGCTGAGCAACCGCGGGGCGGAGGTGATCGCATGGCCGGTGTGGGGGTGCGACCCGCAACTGGCGAAGGCCCGTGCCGCCGAGAACCGCGTGCATGTGGTGAGCAGCACGTTCATGGCCCCGAAGGACGGGTGGATGCTGTCGGCCGTGTTCGACCCGAGTGGCAAGGTGCTGGCGAAGGCCGACGAGTGGGGCACGGTGGCGGTGGCCGAGGTGGAACTCGGCCGGCCTGTGATGGGGCCGTGGAACCTGGGCGACTTCCACTCGATGGTCGCTCGGCACCGCCCGATGGAAGACGTGGAGAAGGAGAAGCCGGTTCGCGTCGATCCGGCGGTGTTCATCGACAGCGGGTTCGAGAACGCCTCGCCGGTGTGGTACGAGACGGGCGACGGGGTGGTGAACGTCCACCTGGTGTATGACCACGAGCGGAGTGGCGGGAACCGTGCGGCGGGGCACATCCACTTCGCGGTGGAAGCCAAGCAGGGGTCGGAGGTGACGCTCGAGTTCAAGAACCTGATGAACGTGTACAACGGCAAGCCGGGGTCGGTGGCGGGGGAACTCAAGGCGGTCGTCACTTCTCCGGACGGCAAGACGTGGACGCCGGTGGCAACGCGGTCGCTGCCCGAGAACCGCGTGCAACTCGACCTGAAGATGACCGGCCCGCGGATGTACGTCGCACGGGTCGAGCCGTATCGGTTGTCCGACCTCGACCGCTGGCTGGCCGGGGTGAAGAAGAACCCGCTCGCCAAAGTGACGGTGATCGGCAAGACGGCCGAGGGGCGAGACCTGGAGATCGTGCGGGTCGGCGACCCGGACGCCGCCAACCACGTGTTCGTGCGTGCCCGTGCCCACCCGTGGGAGGCCGGCGGCAACTGGGTCGCTCAGGGGCTGGCTGACCGCCTGCTTCAAGACGACGCCGACGCGAAGGCCTTCCGCGGGCGGTACTGCCTGTGGCTGCTGCCGATGGCCAACAAGGACGGCGTGGCGAAGGGGCGGACGCGGTTCAACCTGAACGGCATCGACCTGAACCGCGGGTGGGACCGGCCGGCCGACGAGAAACTGGCCCCGGAGAACGCGGCCGTCGAAGCGTGGCTGAACACGCAGATCAAGGCCGGCAAGCGGCCGTCGCTCGCGCTGGAGTTGCACAACGACGGCAACGGCAAACTGCACCACGCCCGGCCATCGGTGCGGGGCGACAAGCCGAGTGCGGAGAAGATGGAGAAGCTCGAAGCGCTGCTCCGCAAGCACACCTGGTTCACCGAGGGGAGCAACAAGCCGACCGCCGGCACCACCTTTACCCTCGCCGACGGCCTGCTCCAGCGGTTCGCCATCGACGCCGCTGTCCACGAGTTCAATTGCCACTGGATCGCCGGGCTGAAAGCGCACCCGACGGGCAAGCACTGGCAGACCTACGGCAACGGTCTGGCCCGCGTGCTGCACGACTACTTCGGGCCGGCGGAGCGCTGACCGTCCGGTCAGGTGCCGGGGAACTTGTACGGCTTGCGGTACTCGGGGGTGAGCAACTTGTTGGCCGCGGCGTTGTCCACGAACGCCTCGGCCTTCGCGTCCCACGTGAGCAACGACTTGGTGCGGTGGGCGATGCCCGCCACGAGTGCCGCCGTCGTGACGCGGTGGCCATATTCCACGTCGCAGGTCGGCGTCTTCCGCGACTTCACGCAGTCGAGGAAGTTACGGGCGTGGTCGGCGTCCAGCACCTTGCCGGCCACCTTCTTCGCCTCGATCTCCGTCTTCGCCCCGGTTCGCCACCCCTTCTCGACGTTGCGGTCCACCGGCGTGCGGGCGGCGAACTCGTTCGGCGTGATCGACTCCGGCACGATCTCGTACCCGCTCGTGGAGAAGTACATCGTCCCCTTTGTGCCGCGGAACTCGATCTCGCACGGCTTCGCGGCGGGCGGCGCACCGGTGGCGTTGAACTGCGAGAAGGTGACGAGCGTGTCGCCGGGGTAGTGCCACATCACCTCCATCGTGTCGGGCACCTCGCGGTTGTCGTAGTCGGCGAACTTGCCGCCGATGGCAGCGACCGCCTTCGGCGCGTCCATGCCGAGCGCCCGGTGAATCTGGGCGAGGTAATGCACGCCGAAGTTGGTGAACTGCCCGCCGGAGTAGTCGTTGAACCAGCGGAAGCGGTAGAAAGTGCGGTTCTTGTTGTACTTCCGCAGGGCCGCCGGGCCGGTCCAGGCGTCCCAGTCGAACCCTTCCGGCGGGTCGGAGTCGGCCGGCTTGCCGATGCCCTTTGGCCACTCGTTCTGCACGTGGAAGGCCCGCACCACCGTCACCTTGCCGATGCCCCCGGAGCGGACCACCTCGGCCGCCTCCGCCGCCATCGTGCTACTCATCCGCTGAATGCCGCACTGCACCACCCGCTTGTTATCCTTCGCCGCGTTCACCATCGCCCGCCCCTCGGCCACGTACAGCGACAGCGGCTTCTCGCAGTACACGTCCTTGCCGGCCTTGCAGGCGTCCACCGTCATGAGCGCGTGCCAGTGGTCCGGCGTGACCACCACGACCGCGTCCAGGTCCTTCACCTCCAGCAGTTTCATGTAGTCCTTGAACTGCTGCGGTCTGGTGCCGATCTTCTTCGACGCGAAGTCGAGGTACGGCTGGTAGATGTCGCAAATGGCGGCGACTTCGGCGTCCTTATGCGAGAGGAAGGCGTCGAGCACCTGATCGCCGCGGTTGCCCAGGCCGATGAAGCCGAGTCGCACGCGGTCGTTCGCGCCGTACACGCGGTCGGCGGCGAGGGCGGTGGCGGTGAAGCCGGCCGCGGCGGTGGCGGCGAACGTCCGGCGGGTGATGCGTGACATGGGGCCTCCGGTGGTGGCGAGTCTGCCGAACAGTGTATTTCAGCCGCCGTCTCGGGTCTCGGTGGCCTGTTCGGGGGCGGTGTGGAAACTGGCATCGCCGCGATGGAGACGAAGGTCGAGGGGCGGGTCCTCCGGAGGTCGAAGGTGAGCGTGAGCGGTGGGGGGTTGAGCGCCCTGTGCCGAAATGCGCGGGGGCTGCACGAAATGCACGGCCGCGTGCGGGAGGGGTGCGAGGACTGGTACGACGAGAAGTTCTCCAGTCGCGGACCGACGGCCGCCCCGTTGTGTTCTGATCGCGAACAACGTCTCCGGATCGAACGTGGCGGCTGGTGGTTCGACGTCCCGGGGTCTGATCACGCCGACAACCGCATGAGTCATGCCCCGGCTCTGGCGACAAGGGCATCGGGTTCCGGGTCTACTTCCCGTTCGGACTGATGAGCCAACGGCTCCTTCACTGGCCGCCGGCCTGCTCCCCCCTGGACGGTTGGACCCAGAGGGGAGCAGGGCCGGTCGGAGTGCAGACCTGCCGCCGGGTTCTCAACCCGCGGGTGCGGGTCCGCCCTCCCCGCCGTCGGCCGGCACCGCGCGGCGCCCGACCACCTCGAATCGGTACCGCGTCTGCGGCTCCCCGCCGTCGAACCGCCGCCGGGCCTTCTCCAGGCACACGCTCAGCACCTCGTCCTCCGTCTCGTGGGTGAAGGTCTCCCCGGCGTGGTCGGACAGCACCACCCCGGCCCCCCGCGCCCGCCCGGCGGGCGAGGCCCGGTCGGCGGGTGTGACGAGCGTGCCGACCAGCCCGAGCGCGGCCATGTGGGCCGCCCACTCGTCCGCCCGCAGCCACACACCGGGGTTCGCCGCCCCCAGGGCGGCCAGCGCCCGCCGCACCGGGTCGTCCTCCGACCGGCGGGCGACGGCGTTGGCGAGGAACCCGCCGAACCCGCTCACCATGAGGATGCCGCCCACATCCCGCGCCCACGCCGGGAAGGACGGGTGCCGGGCCGACTCGTCCGCCGGGCGGCCGGCCGCCTTCCACTTCTCGACCATCCCCCGCAGTTCGCCGGCGATCCGCTCCCGGTTGTTGGGGAGGAACTCCCCCTTCGGGTCGCCGACGGCGGACACCCGCCGGCTCAGGTCGCCGGTCGCCTGCAGGCGGATCGGGACCGCCCGGTTCATCAGGTCCTGGGAAAACCGCCCCTCGTTCACCGTGGCCGTCACCACGAAGTGGGCGCGGAGGCGGAGCGGCTGCCCGGTGCCCGGCGAGTAGAGCGTCGGGTCGGCCTCGTGCAGCAGGCGCTCGAGGGAGGCCGACCGCACCACCGCCCCGCCGCGGTCGAGACGGATGTTGTCGAGGTTCAGCACCCCGGTCTCGGGCCGCGCGCGGAGTTGGGCCACGACGGCTTTCTGAAAGGCCCAGTCGGTGCTCTCGTACGTCAACTGCTCGGTCGGGCATTGGCCCGACATGAACGCGACCACGGTCCCCTTGCCGGCGTGCGACCGATTGGCCGTCACCGGGAACCACGGCTTGGCCCCCGGCCAGTGGTTGCGGAGGAGGACGGTGAGGGCGCCGGCGACGGCGTTGGTCGCGTCCGCCTCCGACGCGAACGCCATGGCGGCGAGGAACCGCCGGACGGTCTCCGGCTCCGGGTGGATGTCCGCCTCGCTGCCGGCGTAGTACCAGCAGTCCCCCGGCCCGCCGGCGTTGTACCCGGGCGTGGTCAGTTGCCATTCGGGCAGGTAGAGCGGGCTGGTGGTCAACCCGTCCAGTTCCGGAAAGTGCCTGAGGAAGGTGCGGGTGCGGAGCATGGCCGCCAGGTCGGCCGCGGGGATCCGCCCGCCCTTCGGCTTTCCGCCCTGCACCACCGCCAGCCTGAGCCGGTCGATGACCAC
>JANNQE010000003.1:0-4406 GCA_031441625.1 Planctomycetia bacterium | reverse complement strand
GTAAGGGGGTCTGGCAATTGCCCCCGTGAACGCCGTGACCGGGTGAGCCCACCACCCGGTCACGGCGTTCCCGGTTCCACTGACGCCGCTCACCTGTTGCTCAGTCCACCATCTTCTTGATGGCTTCGGGCGGCGGGGTCTTCTCGGTGCCGCTCGGCTTCACCGGCTCCGGCTTGGCTTCCGGCTTCGGCTTCACGTCGGGTTTCACCTCCGGCTTCGGGTCGCTCGTCGCCACGCCGGTGCCGCCCTTGGTCGCCTTCCACGCCTTCACGTCGGTGGTCAGCACCTCCACCGCCTTGCTCAGTTGCGGGTCGCGGCCGGTCTTCCAGTCGTCGGAGGAAATGTCCACCGCCACGTCCGGCTTCACGCCCTCCTTGTCCATGTTCACGGTGTCGTTGCGGTACACGCCGATGCGGGGCATCCGGAACGTGCTGCCGTCGATCAGCCGAATGGAGCCGGTGAAGATCACCTGCCCGGCGGTCGGCTGGCCGACGAGCTTGCCCAGCCCGCTCGCGCGGACCGCGTGCGGGAAGATTTCGGCGTCCGAGAAGCTGCGGTTGTTGATGAGCATGGTGAGCGGCTTGGCCCACTTGCGGTGCTGGTTCCGCACGACGAACCCGATGCCGCCGTCCCGCTGCTCGAACCGCGTGTGCTCGCGGCCGGTCAGGTAGTTCAGCACCTCGTCGTGCGTGAACCCGCCGCCGTTGAACCGCACGTCCACCACGATGCCCTCCTTGTCGAAGCTGTCCGAGTAGAGCGCCCGCACGAACTGCTCGAGGCCGGCCTCGTCCATGCCGGGGATGTGGATGTACCCGAGCTTGCCGCCGCTCTCCGTGTCCACCTTCGCGGCGTTCGTGGCCACCCACCGCTCGTACATGAGCGTGCCGACCTTCGTGCGGTCCGCCGCGACGACCTCAATTTCACGCTTGGCGGTCGCGTCGGGCTTGTCCTTCACCGTCAGCGGCACGCCCTCGCCGGCCCGGTTGTTGAGCAACTTGGACACGTTCACGGCGGGCGTCAGTTGCACGCGATCAATGTGCGTGACGATGTCGCCGGCCTTGATCGCCAGCCCCTTCTTGTCGGCCGGGCCGCGCTTCAGGACTTCCTTCACCTTCAAGCCGGGGCCGGTGTACGTGTCGTCGAAGAGGAGGCCCAGGTCGGCGGTCGTCTCGTCGGCGGTGGGCAAGCGGCCGGAGATGCCCAGGTGCGAGCTGTTCAGCTCGCCCACCATCAGGCCCATCACCGCGTACAGGTCTTCGCGGGTGGCGCAGTGCGGCACCATCGCCGCGTACTTCGCACGGGTCGCCTTCCAGTCCACGCCGTTGAACTGCGGGTCGTAGAAGCCGTCGGACAGTGCCCGCCACCCCTGGGCGAACATCTCGGCGAACTCCTCGTCCCGCTTGATGCTCATCTTGCACGAGAACGGCACCTTGCCCGGCTCGCCGACCGGCCCGCTGGTGCCGAACCCGCCGAAGCTGGTGCGCGTGGTCCGCAGTTCGCCGCTGCCGTTCAGGAAGTAGATGGCCCCGGTGCCCTTCTTCGACCAGCGGATGTTCCGCGGCGCTTGCCCGCCGCTCGTCAGCCGGTTGAGCGACTTGCCGTCGCTGCTCACCGCCCACAGGTCGTCGCCGTTCGAGACGGCCCGGAAGGCCACCTGCGTGCCGTCGGCGGAGATGGCCGCCTCGCCCTCGACCGCCATGTTCGCCGGCTTCTCCACCCGCAGGTGGATGTCCTCCCACTCGATGTCGTTCGGGTCGGGCTTGGTGCCGTCGGTCGCCGGCTTTTGTAGCGGCAGCACGTGGACGTTGAACGCCCCCCGCCGCTGGCTGATGAACGCGATCTTGCCCGCCCCCCAGGTGATCTCCGAGTTGTACGTGGCGTACCGCGACACGTTCCGCGGCTTCTCCTTGCCGTCGGTCGGCACGATGTACACTTCGCTCGCGAAGTTGCCATCGGTGCGGCTGAACGCGATCCACTTGCCGTCCGGACTCCACTCGTAGTCCACCACCTTCTTGTCGGCGACGAGCACCGTCTGCTCCTTGCCGTCCGGCTTCATGGTCCACAGTTGGCCGGAGCGGAGGAACGCGATCTTGTCCCCCTTCGGGCTGAACAGCGGGAACTGCTCGCCCTCCTTGGTGTTCGTCAGTTGCGTCGTCTTGAAGGTGTGGGCGCGGGTGAGCGACGGGTGCTCGGCGTCGTCCTGTTCGAGCAGGTAGATTTCGTCCGAGCCGGTGCGGTCCGAGATGAACACGATCTTGGTGCTGTCCGGACTCCAGTTCGGCTGGCTGTCCGCGCCAGCGTGGTCGGTCATGCGGGTGGACTTGCCGCCGTCGGGCAGCTTGGTCAGGAACAACTGCCCGTGGCACACGACCACCGCGTGCCGCTCCTCCGGGCTGATCGCGTAGTCGGTGGCATCGCGGACGTACGTGACGCTCCGCTCGGTGTTCGACTTGTCGTCGGCGTGGACTTCAATCGCCAACTTCCGCGGGGTGCTGTTCGGACTGGTGCCGACCACCCACAGGTCGGCCCCGCACTCGTACACGACCCACTCGCCGTTCCGACTGATGCGAGCACGCCGCACGGCGTCGTCGGTGTGCTTCGTCAGCACCGCCGGCGACCCGACCGTGGCGAGGCCGTTCATCTCCTGCACGACGATGTTTTGACACTTGGCCGGCGAGCCTTGTTCGGTGACGTAGAACAGCCGCTTGCCGTCGGCACTCCACATGGGGGCGGTGTCGTTGCCGTCGAACTTGGTGACTTGTTTCATCTCGCTGCCGTCGGGTTTGCTCACGTACAGGTCGTCGTTGCTCGTCCCGCGGTAGCCCCGCCGCGACCACAGCCCCTGCCCGCGGACGAACGCCGCCTTGTCCCCCGTCGGGCTGAACTGCACGTCCTTCCCTTCGAAGAAGCCGGTGTGCTTCGTCTCCGCCCCGCCGTCGGCCGGCACCGAGAGGAGTGTGATGTCGCCGGGGTAGTCGGTGCTGCGACCGGACGCGAACACGACCGCCTTGCCGTCGCTCGACCAGCCGAGGGGCACGTCGGCGGCCGAGTCGAACGTCAGGCGTTTGGGTTTGCCGCCGACCACCGGCACGACGAACACGTCGTAGCTGCCGTGGCGGTTCGAGGCGAACGCCAGGCTCCGCCCGTCCGGGCTGAACAGCGGGGCGTAGTCGTGCGCCTCGTGCATCGTCACCGGGCGGGCCACCCCGCCGATGGCCTCGACCGTCCAGATGTCGCCCAGGTAGCTGAAGGCGATCAGCTTGCCGTCGGCCGACACGTCGGGGGTGCGGGCGAACTTGATCGGCTCCTGGGCGAGTGCCGGGAGTGCCAGGAGCAGGGCGGGGAGTGCGTATCGCAGCATGGGGAGGTGTTCCCGGAGCGGAGCGGCAGGAGTCAAGGTCTTCACGACCCGTTCACATTACCCAGTTTAAGCCGCGGCCGGGGTGGACGCAAATCGGGCGTGACGAACCGTGACGGTATCTGATGGGACGACCCGGACGGCCGGAATAAACTGACCCGGCCCGGCGAGGGTGTGCCACGGGTTGTCGGCAGTCCCCCCACCCGCCGGGTTCGCGGGGCGAACTCCGGCGACCTCCCCCACAAGGGGGGAGGTGGGGTCTGTTGCTTGTCCCCCTCAGTCACTCACGCGAGAAGGCCCAAAACCCCACCTCACCCCTTGTGGGGGAGGTCGCCGCACGGAGCGGAGCGACGGCGGCGGGTGGGGGGTGTTGCGGTCTTCCAGTAGCGCACACAATCCGGAGGCCCGATCATGTCGGACGACGAATCGGATGCCGAGTACGAACGCCGGTACCCGAACGCCCGAGAGGGGATGCCACTGAGGGCCATCCTGCTCATCGTGTTCGGGGCGGTCGGCTTCTTCGGAGTGGCGGGCTTGTTCGTCGTTGGGTTCGTGTTCGGTGCCACCGCCGCAGTAGCGCCGGCCGGGCCGCCGCCGGTGGCGATGGCGACCGTCGAACCGCCGCAGGTGAGGGAGAGTTTCGCCCGCGCCGAGTTCGAGCGGCTGGTGACGGGCAAAACTGTGGCAGAGGTCAAAGCGATCCTCGGCGAGCCGCCGATGAACGGCGGGTGGGAGGGCGAAGAGACGTGGACGTATCGCGAACGCACCACCAACCCGGCGACCGGCCAGCCGGACGGCATGACAGAAGTGGTGTTCCGCGGCGGCAAGGTGGTGCGGGTAGACTACCGCGACGCCGCAGGCCCCGGCGGCCCCGGCCCGGCTCCGAAGTGAGTCGATACCACCGGCTCGGGGGGGGGGGGGGGGGGGGGGGGCCCCCCCCCCCCGGGCCCCCCCCCCCGCGCGCCCCGGGGGGGGGGGGGGAAAAGAATTAGGGGGGGGGCAACACGCGGCGCGGCCCCCACCCCGCGGGGGGGGGGGGGGGGGGGGG
>JANNQE010000002.1:0-12211 GCA_031441625.1 Planctomycetia bacterium | reverse complement strand
GTGGGGTGAGTAGCTCGCACCCACGGCCCTTGCGGGCCGGGTTCGCCAGGATGCCCAAATCTCGAGGCACACCCGCGCCCGTTTTGCCCTGTGCCGCCACCCGCGCCGGGTGATCGCGTGTGCCGAGTCGCCCCCGTGGTCCGTTCACCGAACCTGAGCCTGGCTCCTTCGGTCGGGTCTGAATGAGACGGACGGACGGGGCGCATTTATTGATACAAATCCATGTATTTTGAAGTGTTGGCCCGACACCGGCTGCTCGGCGTCGGCCGACTCGCCCCGGACGACGAGTGACACGTTCCCCCGGAGTCGCCATGACCCTTCGCACCGCCGCCCTCGCATCCGCCCGACTGGTCCGCCCCTCCAACCCCCACATTTCCCCCATCGCGCCTCGCCGATCGCCCGTTTTGCCCTGTGCCGCCCCCTTCGCCGGGTGGTAACTTAACATCACACGCCCGTCGCCGTTGCGTCCGCCGAGGTGCCCCGTGAGCAGTCCGCCGAGCGAGTCGTCCCCCTCCGGGATGGGTGGGGTGCTGGCCGTCGTCTGTTCGGTGCTGGCCACCGTCTGCCTCGCCGCCCTCGTGCCGGTGGTGTACCTGACGGTTGATCAACTCGCCAGTCGCGGCGAACCGGACACCGGGCTGCTCGCCACCATCCCGCGGGTGGGAGGGCACTGGACTTCGCCCGCCGTCAAGCCGGTGCTCGAGTGGGTCGCCAGTTGGAACACCTGGGCGCACACGACCGACGGCCTGCTCACGCAGTTGTTCATCGTCTCGATTGTCGTCCTCATCCTCCGCGTGCTGTTCCTGAACGCCGCCGCACACCTCGCCGGCTCCGCGTCCATCGAAGACGCCCGCCTGCTCCGCCGCGACGTGTACAACCACTGCTACCGTCTCGGCACACTGGCCATCGACCCGGACGAGCAGACGGACACCGGCCGGCTCATCACCGACAAGATCGCGGCCGTGCAAGACGGCGAGATCGCCGCCCGCACCAACATCCCGCGGGTGGTCACCCTGCTCGGGCTGGCCGTGGTGGTGCTGCTGGTGGTTCACCTGTGGGTCGGGCTGGCGGTGCTGTTCCTGGGCGGTCTGGTGTGGCTGATCGCCGGGCAGTCGGCCGCGTGGTTCCGCCGGGACGCCCGCGTGGCCGAGCGCCGCGCCGACCACCAGATGGCGGTCATGCGGGAGAGCCTGCGGCTGATGCTGCTGGTGAAGTGCTACCTGATGGAGCGGTTCAGCCAGACGCGGGTGGAGCGGCAGCTCTCGGACCTGGCGAAGACGGCACGGCGGCAACACCGCGGGGAGACGCTGTCCAAGCCGACGCTGTACACGGTGGCCGCCATCACCGGCACGCTGGTGCTGTACGTGGCCGCGCGGGTGGTGGCCGGCGGGCACCTCAGCCCGGCCGGACTGGGCGTGCAGGTGGCGTGCGCGGTGGCGGTGGCGGTCGGCGCGCTGCGGTGGATCGCGGCCAACGTGAAGGTGCGGAAGGGGCGGGCGGCGGAAGACGAGGTGGACGAGTTCCTCGAACGCCGCACCGACGCCGGCCAGCCGATCACGGCCAAGTTCCTGCAACCGCTCGCCCGCAAGATCGAGCTGCTGGAAGTGAGCTTCCGTGAGCCGGGCACCGGGCGGATGATCCTGGAACAGGTGACGGCCACCATTCCGGCGGGCAAGCGGACGGCGGTGGTCTGCTCCGACCCGGCCGAGGCCCGCACCTTCGCCTTCCTGCTGACGCGGTTCCTCGAACCCACCGGCGGGGAGATCAAGTTCGACGGCGAGAACACCCGGTGGGTGACGTTCGACTCGCTCCGCACACAGGTGGCGCTGGTGCTGAGCGACCACACCACGTTCACCGACACGGTGGCGAACAACATCGGGTGCGGCGACTCGTTCACCCGCCCGCAGATCGTGGAGGCGGCGAAGCTGGCCCACGCGCACGGGTTCGTGCAGCAGTTGCCGAGCGGGTACGAGACGGTGGTGGGCGGGTCGGGGCACAGCTTGCGGCCGGGCGAGCGGTTCCGGCTGGCGCTCGCGCGGGCGGTGCTCCGCGACCCGGCCGTGCTGGTGATCGAGGAGCCGACCGAGCCGTTCGACCCGGACAGCGCCGCCCTCATCGACGACGCCATCGCCCGCCTGCAACCCGGCCGCACCATCATCATGCTCGCCCGGCGGTCGAGCACGGTGAAGAAGGCGGACGCGGTGGTGGTCATTCAAGAAGGTAAGGTGGCCGGGGCCAACGACCACGACACCGCCGCGTCCGGCAGCCAGTTGCACAAGTCCCTCGCCGGGCGGAAGTAGGTGCCGCTCGGCAGGCGGCACCACCACAGGTCACGGAGCGCTCCCATGCGGCTGTCGGCCGATCAAATCCGCGAAGGGCTGATGCACCCGAACGAGGGCGTCCGCCGGTTAGCCCTCGGCTACTTCGCCGACGCCCACACCAGCGACCCGGCCGTCACGGCCACCGCCCTCGAAGGCATCGCCCGGTACGGCCCGCACGAGTTCCTCGTCTACACCCCCGGTCTGGCCGACCTGCCTCAGACCGCCGATTCGGTCCGGTGGGCGGTGGACGCCCTCGCCAAGAGTCCGGTGAACAAGCCGAGCGACCACTTCACGAACGGGCGGAGCACGCTGGTGAAGGTGCTGCTCAGCTGTCCGTTCGAGTGGTTCGCCCCGCACGAGGCGACCGCACTCGGGTTCACGCTCACGGACAAGGAGCGAACCCAACTCGGCATGCGGCGGGCGGTGAACGGCCTGTCCGATGACGCCCTCTGGGAGCGACTGGACACGCTGGCCGAGGTGCTGACCGCCAACACCGAGCCGTGGCAGACACCCGAGTATCGGGAAGCGGAGGTGCTGTTAGAAGCTGCGGCGGGCCGACCGGCACTCGCCCCGCGGGTGCTGGAGCACCTGAACGGGATCGATCTGGACGAGTTCTACTACCTCGACTCCTTCGCCGTGCGAATGGCCGGGCGGATGCGGTTGGCCGAGGCCGTGCCCCTTCTGGTGGAGGTGATGGCCGAGGGCGACGAGGGCTGGCACGACGACCTCCAACCGGCCCTCTCCCGCATCGGATCGGACGAGTGCGTGCGACTGTTCCGCGAGTACTGGGCCGACGCCGACTGGTCGTTCCAGTTCACCGCCGCGTGCGTGATGGGCAACATCCACACCGACGCGAGCGTGGCCGCCTGCCTGGAGTTGGCCGCCGCCGAGCCCGACCCGTACTCGCGGGACGTGGCGGTGTTCCGCCTGCTCGAGTCGGCCGTCCGGAACGGCGACACGGCGGCGGTCGAGCCGACACGCCAGTTCCTTTTGAAGGCTCCGCACACTCGGGATTCCAAGTTCAGCTATGAACTGGATCTCCGCGGGTCGCTCATCGACGCCTGCACGCTCACGGGCGAGCGGTTCCCGGAGTACGACAAGTGGCGGCGGGAGGACATCGAAGCGACGGCCTCGGCCCGTCGGCGGATGGCCAACCTCGATTCGATACTGCCCCCCGACACGCTCCCGCCGGTGAAGCCCGAACCGCCCCGCGACACGATCGTCGGCAAGCCGACGGCCGGGCGGAACGACCCGTGCCCGTGCAAGAGCGGGAAGAAGTTCAAGAAGTGCTGCGGGAAGTGACCCATGCCCCTCGTCGTCGTTGTTTTGCTCACCCTCGCCCCGCTCGCCGACACGCCCACCGGCGATGCGGTCATCCGCGGGAAGGCGGGCACGTCGGACATCGTCATCACCACCACCAAGCGGCTCGCCGGGGCCGTCCACTCGCTCACCTGGGACGGGGTGGAGTTCATCGACAGCGCCGACCACGGCCGGCAGTTGCAGTCGGCCTCATCGTTCAACTGCGGCAAACCCGGCTTCCACGCCGAGTGCTTCAACCCGACCGAGGCCGGCTCGCGGTTCGACGGCGCGGGCAAATCTTCGACCAGCCAAGTGCTCCGCCTACGAGCCACTGACAACGAGTTGTCATCGACCAGCCGCATGGCGTTCTGGCTGAAGCCGGGGGAGAAGTCGGACGGCAAGCCGGCGCTGAACGAGACGACGCTGTCGGATCACCGCGTGAGCAAGCGGATCGCCATCGGCTACAAGAAGTGGCCGCACGCCATCGACTACCGGGTGACGTTCACCGTGCCGCCCGGCGAAGGGCACACCTACGCCCAGTTTGAAGCCCTCACGGGGTACATGCCGCCGGCGTTCAGCAAGTTCCACACGCTCGACCTGAAGACGGGCCAGTTGGCTGAGTTGAGCGATGGGCCGGGCGAGCAGGCGCTGCCGGTGGTGTTCGCCACCGCCGACGGCAAGCACGTGATGGGCGTGTGGTCGCCGGATCAGCCGAGCAAGGGGTACGCGAACGCCGGGTACGGCCGCTTCCGGTTCGCCGCCGAGAAAGTGGTGAAGTGGAACTGCGTGTTCCGGGTGAAGGAGCCGACCGGGGTGCCGGCGGGCGACTCCTCGTACCGCATGTTCGTGGCCGTGGGCACCGCCGACGACGTGCGGAAGACGCTGACCGAAATCGCCGCCGCCGAGCGGAAGTAGGAAAACCTACTCTTATGGGACGAAGACGGGGCTTTGTTGCTCGCGGCCACCGACTACCAACCGGGCTTGCAGTTTCGTACCTTCGCGCACCGTCAACTGAAACGATTGCGAGGAAAAGCTCTCACTCCCGCCCGATCCACTCACCGACGAGTTGCCGAATCGGTTCAGCGGGTTCTTCTCCCCGACCTCGGACACGGTCAGATCGAACGCCGGCATCTGTTGACCGTTCTTGCCCGACCACTCCAAAAAGACCCGGACGAGCTTCTCGTCCTGCCGTTCCAGGATCAACTCCGCCTCCCCGTTCAACCCGTCCACCGTCCAGATGTGCCGGCGGTACTCCTTGCGAACAGGGTCGGGCAGGCGGGAGCCGTCCGCAAACGTGTACCGGCACTCGGCACTGTTCCAGCGAATCTTCAGCTTGCCCACCTCCGCCGCGATCGCCTTCCATGCTGCGGTGGCGTCCCCGTCGGGGGAGAAACGGTAGCCGAAACTGTCTCGCTCACTGCGGTAGACAGTTTCCATCAGCGCGAGCAGTTGGTTGCCGACGAGGTGCCGGCCCGGTTCCAGATCGAGACCGAACAGCCAGCCGGCTTCCTTCTCGACAGCGGCCATCAGCGCGAGTGGGTCGTTTCCCGGCGTGAGCGGCTTACTTCGCAGTTGTCCGTGTGCTTTGAAGTAGTCGAGGTGGCGTTCCGGTTCCTCGGCCTTCCCACCCAACATGTAGCCCGACACCAACAATAGTGGCACGTCGTCTACGAGCAGAACGGGAAAGCGGGGGAGTCGCTTGGGGTCTTTCGGACCCGCCGGCCACGGCGCGCCGACGACCATACGGGGCATGTGCCCCGGATCGGCCGGCACGTCGAACAGCACACGCAGGACGAGGAACACGCCGGCGCGGCCGTGGTCGAAGAAGTCCGACGCCACTCGTAGGTATTCCCCAATCGCGGCCAGCGCCTTCTGCTTGCCCAGCGGTTGGAGCGCGTTCACGATCTGAATGACCAGCCGCGGGTTGTAGTGGGAACCGGTGTTGTAACTCGGGGCCGTGTCGATCAGTCGGAGCAGCGACCGCAGTTGTTCTTCTGGGAACAGTTCGGGTGGAGGTGGTTCGGCATGCCCACCGTAGACGTACTGGACCTTCCCTTCGGTGTCGATGGAGACGCAACCGAGCGTGGCGAAGGTGAGGTGCCCGTTGGTGCCGTACCGCCAGATCTCCCGCGTGCGGGTGGTCGAGATGCCACCGGCGTCGGTGTGCGTCCGAATATCATCGGGCTTGCCGAGGAGCGCCAGCACCTCCGCTTCGGGCATCCCTTCTTTCACCTGCGATAGCTTGTGTGCGAACTCGTGTCGGCTGCCGGTGTCCACGGGTGCTGTCTCGGCTGACGGATTCGCGGGGATTTTGGGGCTGGGAGCGTGGCCCGGCACCGCGACCCGCTGCAGGGCCGCGTACCAGATGCCGCCCGCCAGCACCGCCAAGGTGACAGCCACCGATCCGACCAACACCACTGCGGTTCGCCAGGACATGCGACGACCTCCACGGCCGATCTGACGGCGAATCGAGTTTACACGAACAGCTCGGCGAAGTGCTTGCGGAACTTGGACACCTTCGGACCGACCACGGCGATGCAGTACCCCTGCGACGGGTTGCCGCGGTAGAACCCCTGGTGGTAGTCCTCGGCCGGGTGGAACACGTCGAGCGGGGTCAGTTCGGTCACAATCTTGCCGGCGTACACGGTCGCGTTCAGTTCGGCGACGACCGCCGCGGCCGTCTGCTTCTGTTCGTCGGAGTGGTGGTAAACGGCCGAGCGGTACTGCGGCCCCACGTCCGCCCCCTGGCGGTTCGGCGTCGTCGGGTCGTGGGTGGCGAAGAAGATTTCGAGCAACTGCCGGTAGCTCACCACCGCCGGGTCGAACGTCACCTGAATCACCTCGGCGTGCCCGGTCGTCTTCTCGCACACCGCCTCGTAGGTGGGGTTCGGTACGTGCCCGCCGGTGTACCCGGACACCACCCGGCTGACGCCCTTCACCCGCTCGAACACCGCCTCGGTGCACCAGAAGCACCCGCCGCCGAACGTGGCCAGCTCGCTCATCGGTCGATCCTCATGGGACGACGCATTGTAGGCGGGGTGGAGTCACTTCAGGCGGGCGAGGGCGGCAGTCGCCGGGTCGAGGTAGTCGGGGCCGTACACGCCGTCGGACATCTTCTTGAGCAGCGCCTTCGACTCGTCCGTGGCGGCCCGCTCGAGGACGCGGGCCATGCGGGCGGCCACGCGGGCGGCGATGGGCGACTCGCCCGCTTCCAGCTTCAGATCCCGCATCAGCCGGTTGGCCCGGTACCGCACCTCGGGGTCGCCGGAGGAGAGGGCGGTGCGGATGGACGGCTCGGCGGGCGCGCCGATCTTGGCCAGCCCCTCTTCGGCCGCCAGCCGGGTGTCGAAGTCGGTGTCCACGCCCAGTTGCCCGATGTACGTGCCGATCCGCTTGGCCCTGTCCTTCACCTCCTCCGGCGACTGGGTCGTCTGCGGCAGCCGCTCGGTGATGAGGGGCACCACACTCGTGGCGTCGCCGAGCAGCCCGCGGACGGCCACGCTCGCCTTCTCCCGGTCCTTCGCGAACAGGTCTTCCCACAGCGCCTCGCGGTACTTCGGGTCGAGCGTAAACCCCGGCTTGGTGCGGCCGAGGACAGCGTCGGACGCCTCGTCCAGGTCGGCGATGGTGCGGCCGAGCATCACGTGGTCAAACAGCCCGTGCTGCCCGTCGAAGGCGGTGAACGCCATGCCGGTGAGGATCATCGGCTGCTTGTTGTTGTCCGCGAACAGGTCGCGGGTGACGACCGTCCACTCCTTCGGGATGGTGTTCGCCACCTCAATGGTGGGCTGCCAGTTGAGCACGTTCTTGCCGGCGTGGTAGCGGACGATCCAGGTGCGGTTCTGGTCGTGCAGCTGCACCGCGATGCCCTCCCCGCCCGCCTTCTTCCACGCGAACCGGATGTACCGGAACTCGCCCGCCGCGACCGGCTTCTCCTTGATCGCCCACGTCCAGTTGGCAATGCGATCCGAATGCCGTTGCAACGGCGTCACCCGCAGACAGGACCCGCCGCTGTACACGTCGACGTCCTCGCTGCTCGCGTTGGACGTCTGTTGCGAGCCGTCGAACTGGTTGGTCAGGTGGGGGATGAGCAGGTGGGCGTCGTCCTCCAGCAGGGGGACGACGGCCGCTCTCTTGTCGTACTTGATCTCTTTGGCCGGCTGTTGCGCGAACGCCACCAGTGCCGCCACGCTTGCCGTCACCACCGCCAACATGAACGCACGACGCATGGCCCGCCCTCCGGGGTCTTCCGCCGGTCATGATACCCGAACGGCCGGCGAACGGATGCGCCGCCGGTGTAACAGTCGGCCGGGAGCGCGGGAGTCCCGCCCGCTGTCTGGATGCGGGCGAGAGCGGCCCACCCTACCGAACGTCACCGCCCCGGCAACGCCAGCGGTTCGCCGAGTGGTCCCACCGAACTGACGAACGCCAGGAACTGATCCAACAGCCCGCCACTGCCACCGGCCCGCCCGCGGATGGTCAGCGCCTGCCGCTCCACCCGCACCGACCCGGCGAACCCGCTCAGCGTGATCTCACACGCCTTGCCGTCGCTCTCCACGCTCACCTTCCGCCCGTCGGCCGGGGTGTCCTCCAGGCGGTCCACCAGGTCGCCCACGTCCACCGGCACGGCGAACTCGAACGCCAACTGGTCGAACAGCTTGCCGAACACCAGCTCGAACGCCGCGCTCCGCACCACGTCCACGTCGGCCACCTGCCCGACCTCCCGCCGCCACACCACGTCCGTCGGGCTGGTCGGGTCTTGGGCCACGCTCACGGTGTATTCGAAGTCGGGCGTGCGGAGGCTGCCGTACCCGTCCAGGCCGGCCGTCGTGTCCACGTCCCGCCGCTTGTACCCGAACCCCTCCCGCACGCCCTCGTACACGCCTTCCAGGTCGGCCCGCACGTCGTCGGCGGCGCACTTGGCGATGAACTTCCGCGTGCTCGGGCCGGTGTTGTCGGGCGTGCGGTACGTCTTGCGGAAACCGGTCAGGTCTTTCACCCGCCCGCGGGCCTCGGTGCGGAACACGATCCGCCGCAGGCGGGCCGGGTCGAGCATCCCGCCGCCGGTGCGGGCGGCCAGCAGCGGGGTCAGGTCGGCCACCACCGCGGCCGCGTTCTGCCCGCCGAACAGCCGGGGGGATTGCACCGGCGGGCCGGTGAAGTGCTTCCGCACCACCCGCGGCAGTTCGTCGTCCACGTACCGCTGGAGCGACACGCCGGTGATCGTGCCGGCGGGGCAAATCGCCTTCGCCGCCCGCCCGCTCAGGGCTTCGAGCACCAGGTGCGTCCACACGCTCGCCTTCAGCGGGGCGGCCATCAGCGACTCTTCGTCGTCGGTGGTGGCGGTCAGGCACACGCCCTTCGGGGTGCCGTCGAACAGGCGGGCGAGCTGGTCGTAATCGAGTTGCCCTTCGACGCCGGCGGGGTGGGCGGCGCTCGGCTTCGGGCCGCTCCCCACGTCCAGCAGGAACACCACCTGGGCGGCCTTCGACGCCAGCAGTTCCTTCACCAGCCCGCCGACCGACACGCCGCTGTCGATCAGGTCGTCGGGCAGGGTGTCCCACGCGGCCAGCACGCCCTCGCCCTTGTGGCGGAACCCGTGCGCGTCCACCCACACCAGCAGGTCGTCGCCCTTCTTCATTTGCTTCTTCAACTTCCGCACGCGAGACAGGATCGCCCCCTGCGTGGCGTGCGACCCGACCAGCACGAACTGATTCTTCTTCGCGTACCCGACCGCCGCGAGCGCGTCGGCGGCCGCCTTCGCCCCGGCCTCGGCATACGGCACGGCGCCCAGGGTGCTGTCCTGATAGGTGTCGATGGCGACGAGCAACGCCCAGCGGTCGGACACGGTAGCACTCGCGGAGTAGAACAAGTGAAAAATTGTAGCGCGGGCGGTACAGGACACAACGTCGGATGCGGGCGGTTACACGCAACCCTCACGAAACCGACACGGCGACTTCACACGGAGACAGAGATGCGGACAGTCGATGTCATCCGCACCAAGCGGGACGGCGGCGAACTGTCCGCCGAGCAAGTCCGTGCGTTCGTGTCCGCCGCCGCGACCGGCGGGTGGCCGGACTACCAGCTCTCCGCCCTACTCATGGCCATTTTTTTGAAGGGCATGGCGGCGACCGAAACGGCGACACTCACCCGCGCGATGGCGGATTCGGGCAAGGTGCTCGATCTGTCCGACCTGCCCGGCGTGAAGGTGGACAAGCACAGTACCGGCGGCGTCGGGGATAAAGTGAGTCTGGTGCTGGCCCCGCTCGCGGCGGCGTGCGGGGTGACGGTGCCGATGATGTCCGGCCGCGGGCTGGGGCACACCGGCGGGACACTCGACAAGCTCGAAGCCATCCCCGGCTTCCGCACCAATTTGAATGAAGCCGAACTGCGGGCGGCGTTGAAAGCCGTCGGCTGCGGTATGATCGGCCAATCGGCGGACGTGGCCCCGGCGGACAAGAAACTTTACGCCCTGCGGGACGTGACCGGCACCGTCGAGAGCATCCCACTCATCACCGCCAGCATCCTGAGCAAGAAGATCGCCGAGGGCATTTCGGCGTTGGTGATGGACGTGAAGTGCGGTCGCGGGGCGTTCATGAAGACGCTGCCGGAGGCGCGGGCACTGGCGGAATCCATTCAACGGGTCGGCACCGCGAACGGCCTGACCGTGCGGACGCTGATCACGAACATGGACACGCCGCTGGGGAGGGCGGTGGGGCATTCGCTCGAAGTGATCGAGGGAATCGAGACGCTGAAGGGGAACGGGCCGGCGGATCTGACCGAGTTGTGCGTGAAACAAGCGGTGCTGATGGTGGAGTTGGCCGGCATCGCCGAGCCGGAAGCGAAAGTACGGGTAGCACTGAGCAGTGGGGCAGCGCTGGAGAAGTTTCGGCAGATGGTGGCCCAGCAGGGCGGCGACCCGCGAGTGGTCGAGGATTACACACTCCTGCCGACCGCGCCGAATATGTATGTGCTCCCGGGTGCCCCGTCCGACGGGTTCGTCGCCGACATCGACCCGTATGCCGTCGGGGTGGCGGTCGCCCACCTCGGCGGCGGGCGGAAGACGGCCGCGGATCGAATCGACTTGGGCGTCGGGGTGATCGTGAAAAAGAAGCGGGGTGATCGAGTGTCGGCTGGTGACCCTGTGTTTGAGGTGCATCACGACGACACCGGCTTTTGGGAAGCCATGGAATTGCTCCAGGGGTGCTACCGCATCAGTGACAGCCCGCCGGCAGTGAATCCGCTGATTCTGGAGGTGTTGCAATGAGCGACGCACTGGTGTCCGCCGCCAAGCTGGCCCGCGAGATGGCGTTCGCCCCGTACTCGAAGTTCAAAGTCGGGGCGGCGCTGCTGGCGGAAGACGGTACCGTCGTGACCGGTTGCAACGTGGAGAGCGCGAGCTACGGGCTGACGATCTGTGCCGAGCGCGTGGCCATCGTGAAGGGCGTAAGCGAGGGGAGGACGCGGTTCACGTGCGTGGCGGTGGTGGCCGACACCGACGCGCTCACCCCGCCGTGCGGGGCGTGCCGCCAACTGCTGTGGGAGTTCGCCCCGAACGCGGAGGTGGTGTTGGCGAACCTGAACGGGAAGACGGAACGGATGACCGTGCGGGAGCTGCTGCCGTACGGGTTCGACGGGGGATTCTTGGGCTTGGGCGAGCGGCCCGCGTGAGCGGGCTGTTCCGGAAACAGCGGCCTGACGGCCGCCGCTCGCCTATTTGACCCACTCGCTGATCTTGGCCGCGTAGTACACCCCGCTCATGCTGCTCGGCGACTCCGCGTCCACGCCGTACCCGCCGTCCGTGCGGCGGCAACTGGCCACGAACTTCGTAACCCCGTCCACGTCCTTCGGCTTCTCTTTCAGCAGCATGAGAGCCCGCATGACGCGGTACGTCGTCTCGGCGTCGGCGGCTTTCGCGTCGTCCGTCTTACCCCACCCGCCGCCCTGCAACTGCGGGTAGTCCATCGTTCTTTCAGTCGGTTTGCCGCCGAGTCGCAAAGTCAGCGCGTAAAGCGACGCCATTCCGCGGGCGGAGAAGTCGGGGGTAATCACCCACTTCCCTAACGCAGCCTCGGTCCATTTCTTGACCTCGATCTCACTCTCCTTCACCCCGAATGCCTCGATGGCCGCCGCCCCGATGCGGTAGTCCTCGAACGTCTTCGCGTTCTCCTCGATGTACGCCATCGCCTTCTTGTACTTCGCCTTATCGATGCCGAGTGCCGTCGCCGCCAGCACGCCGACGCTCGTCATCGCCACCGTCGGCTTCTCGCCCGGTTCGGCGAACGCACCGGTCTTCTCGTCGTAACAGCCGAGCACGAACTTCGACACCTTCTCTTTGTCGGTCAGCTCGCCGCCGAAGAACTTGAGCGCGTTCACGGCCCCGTTCACCGCCCGCAGGCTCGGCTTCGGCTTCTCGCCGTCCTTCGGCGGGCTGACCGCCCACGCCCCCGTGTCCGGGTCACGCAGTGAATCGATGAACTTGACGGTGGCCTTCTTCTCGTCGGCCGTCTGTGCGAGGGCGAACGCGGGGATCAGGAGGAGGGCGAAGAGGGGGCGCATGAGTTGTCCTGGCGAGCGGGGTGCGTCAGCCC
>JANNQE010000001.1:0-19387 GCA_031441625.1 Planctomycetia bacterium | reverse complement strand
CAAGACCCCGTGCGGGTCGGCTCCAAGCTGGATGGACTGACGCCCCCCGCTCGCCTCGCGAGAACCACCGCACCGACGGCCGGCTCAGTGACCAGTTGAACCGCGCCGGCCTCGATGCCCGCGTCTCGCAGGCCGTCCAAGAAGTGTCGGCGATACAGTTGACTGTTGGTCAGCACCCCGCCGGCGAGTGCCACAGGCAACCCTGCCTTCGGCAGACCGTTCGCTCTCACCGCCCCGGCCGCGGTGAGCGACAGTTCCCTCGCCTGCGTCCGCACGATCTCCGCCGCCACCGCGTCCCCCCCTTCGGCCACCTCCAACACCAGCGGGGCCATGCCGGCAATCGCCGAGCGGTCCCACGGCCCGCGGTATACGGCCGGGATCAGGTCGGGTGGTGAATTCAAGGTCATCCGCTTCACGAACGCAGCGACCAACTTCGTCGGCGGGGTGATGCCGTCGAACGAGCGGCACGCCGCTCGCAGTGCCGCCACCGCCAGCATGTACGCGCTGCCCTCGTCGCCGAGCAAGTAGCCCCACCCGCCGCACCGCCCGAGTTCGCCGGCCGCCGTCTTCACGAACGCGATTGACCCCGTGCCGGCGATCACCGCCAATCCCCAACCGTCGGGTGTGCCGGCCGCGAGTAGCAAGGTGGCGTCGTTCGATACGCTGACTTTCTCCGCCACGCTGCCGCGCTCAGCCCAACCGTGAATCACGTCGAGTCCTTCTTGTCGATCCACGCCGGCCAGCCCGAGGCAGATCGCACCGACCTTCGCCCGCGGCAAAGCGGCCGATTGAAACGCCCGCTCAATTGCGTCGTCGAGCGCCCGCAACCCGCCGTCCACGCCGACCGCTTGAATGTTCGACGGCCCGCCAACGCCACGCCCGAGCACGGTTCCCGTGGCTCGCTCCGCGAGCAGGCAAATCGTCGTCGTGCCCCCGCCGTCGATGCCGAGCACCAGATCAGGCCGCGCGCTGATTTGTCGAGTGGCACTGGTTGCCCGCCCGTGCCCCAGCGCGGCGAGCGTCGGCTTGATCCGCCCGCCGTGTTCGACCAACTTCGCCCGAGCCGTGGCCGCGTCCAGGTTCGCCAACTGTGCGACGATGGCCGTCTTCACCTCACCGTCGCAGCGGGTGAGCAGTTCATAGGCGGCCGGTTCATCAAGACCCGTACACGCCCGCACGATGCGGTTCGCCCGCGCCACCAGTTTCGCGTTCGACGCCTTCAAATCGACCATCAGGTTGCCGAAGGATTTACCCAGCCGCACCATCGCGGCGGTGGTGAGGGTGTTCAGCAAGAGCTTCGTGGCAGTCCCGGCTTTCAACCGCGTCGAGCCGGTCAACACCTCCGGGCCGACGATCGGGGCGATGCACAGTTCGACTTCCTTCGCCAACTCCGAGTCGGTGGTACAGACCACGCCGACGGTGAACGCCCCGACCGCCCGCGCATACCGCACCCCGCCGATCACATACGGCGTCCGCCCGCTGGTGGCGATGCCGCACACCACGTCGTTCGCGGTCAGGTTCAGCGCTTTCAGATCGGCTTCGCCGAAGGCGGGAGAATCTTCCGCCCCCTCCACCGCACGGAACATCGCCCCCGGCCCGCCGGCGATCAACCCGACCACCTGCTCGTGCGGACTCTGAAAAGTCGGCGGGCACTCGGTGGCGTCGAGCACCCCCAGCCGGCCCGACGTGCCCGCACCCGTGTAGATCAGCCGCCCGCCGCGGGCGAACCGCTCGGCGATGGCATCGACGGCCTGTGCGATCTGCGTCCGCTGACTGGCCACCGCCGCCGCGATAGTGCCGTCTTCGCGGTTCATCAGGTCGACGAGTTCGAGCGAGGTGAGTTCGTCGAGTCGGTCAGACGCCGGGTTGCGGGCTTCGGTTTGCAGGTGTTGCAGCGGGTCCATCGGGGCGAGCCAGGAGGAGGGAGAGCAGCAGGGCGACGGCGACGGTGGTGCCGGCCCCCACCAGCGCGAACCACGGGAATGCCAGTATAGGTGTGCCGAACTGCGACGGGACCCACAGGCCCACCACGACCGCGAACCCGGACCCCAAGCCGATCATGGCGGCGAGCGACGGGACCGGCCGGCGGAGGCGGCCGAGGAGGAACAGGCCGAGTAGCAGACCGGTCGTTATGCCGGCGACCGTCAGCACCCGGCCGACGATGCTGCGATCCGACCCGGACCAGTGGGCGATGAGGGCGACCACAATTTGCGCCACCCCGAACACGGCCGTCAGGAGGCGGGAGGTGAACACCCACCGCTTCTCCGTGCGGCCGGCGAACAGCGGCTTGAGGAAGTCGGACACGACCGCGTTCGCCGAGCTGTTCAGCGACGACGAGAGCGTGGACATCGCCGCGGCGAGGATGGCCGCCACCAGCACGCCCACCACGCCGACCGGCATGTGCCGCACGATGAACAGACCGAACACCTCGTCCTTCGTCGCGTCGCGCACCCCGCCGTCGGCCTTCGCCACCAGGGTGTCGAACGCCCCCTGCTCCTTCGCCACGAACAGCCCGACGCCCACCAGCAGGAACAGCACGAACTGCGCGAACACCGTGAACCCGCTGAGCACCAGCGCCGTGCGGGCGTGGGCGAGCGACTTCGCGCAGAAGTACCGCTGCACCATCAGTTGGTCGGCCCCGTGCGAGGCCATGCTGAACACCGCCCCGCCGATCAGCCCGGACCAGAGGGTGAAGTCCTTCGTCAGATCGAAGGTGCGGTCGATCCACGTGAATTTGCCGGCCTGACCACCGACCGCCGCGAACGTGTCCCACCCGCCGGGGATGATCCGCAGCACGAACACGCCGGCCAGTACCGCCCCGGCGATCTTGATGACGAACTGGATCAGGTCGGTCCACAGCACCGCCTTCATGCCGCCGAGGTACGTGTACACGATGGTGACCACGCCCACCACCACCACGGCCACCTCGATGCCCCAGCCGACGTACTGCATCACGAGGGCGGTCAGGTACAGCCGCAAGCCGTCGGCAATCGTACGGGTGAAGAGGAAGAGCGCCGAGGCCACCCGCTGCACGCCCGGCCCGAACCTCTCCCGCAGCACCTGGTACGCGGAGAACAGTTCCCCCCGCATGTACATGGGCAGCAGCACCCACGCCACCACGACGCGGCCGATGATGTACCCGAAACTGAGTTGCAGGAACGTCATGTTCCCGCCGTCCGGATTGTACGCCGTGCCGGGCACACTCAGGAAGGTGACGGCGCTCGTCTCCGTCGCCACGATGGAAACGAGCACCATGAACCAGCCGACGTTCCGCTCGCCGACGAAATACGTCTTCAGGTCCTTCTGCGATCTGCTGAACCACAGGCCGAACAGCGTCATGCCGAGGGTGTACGCGGCGACGATGGCCAGATCGACGGGCGAGAGCGTGGGCATTGGCGAACCTGACGAGCCGCGGTTCACTCAGGATACAAGAGGTGCGGCTTCCGCCGCTCGCGGAAAGCGGCTTCCTCGGGTAGCCATGCGGCAGAGATGTCTTGCCACGACCCGCCGGCTTTGATCGCCTTCCGCTCGCGTTCGCTGCCGAACAGCAGGTCGATGGCCGGGATGTGGTCCACGAACTCGTAGCGTTCGGTTCGCCACCGGAAGGCGTCGCCGAGCAATTCGCGGAAGGCGATCAACACCGCCAAGCCGGTGCGAACGGGGCGAAAGTCGTCGTAGTCGTTGATCGCGATGAGGCACCCGCCGCACGTCTGCCCGGCGTGCTTCTGGAACATCGGGCGGAAGGTGGCGGGCAAGAACTCGACACCCGGCACGTTCGCAGCCCGCAACCGCTCCACGAGTCGGGCCGGCGACACGCCCGGGAAGCCGACGTACTCGAACGGGCGGGTGGTCCCCCGGCCTTCGCTCAGGTTCGTCCCTTCGATCAGGCACGTCCCTGGATACACGTGGGCGGTCGTCTGCGTCGGCATGTTCGGTGATGGCGGCACCGCGAAGTCGGTCGGGTGAAGCAGGAACACACCTACCTCTCGGGTCGCGTGACAGGGGAGGACGGTGAGGTCAACGGCCGGCCCCCGTTCGGCCTGATAGAGCTTGGCCAACTCACCGATCGTCATGCCGTGACGGGTGCAAATCGGGTGCGGGCCGACGAAGCTCTCGAAGCCGGGCTGGATCGTCGGCCCTTCGACGTCGTTCAGGCCGGTCGGGTTGGGCCGATCCAGCACCAGCACGGGGAGGCCGGCGTTCGCACACGCCTCCAGGCAGTACAGCATCGTCGCCTGAAACGTGTAATACCGGCTCCCCACGTCCACGAGGTCGATCACCAGCACGTCGAGTCCTTCGAGCATGGCGGCGGTCGGTTTCAGGCTCTCGGACGTGTCGCCGTACAGGGAGTGGACGCGGACCGCCCCCTCCCCACCGCCGGCCACCGGAATCAAATCCTGGGCTTCCCCCGTGATGCCGTGTTCCGGGCCGAACACGGCCACGAGGTGTACCCGCTCGGCGAACAACTCCATCGCCGAGCGAAAGTGGCTGTCGAGTGCGGCCGGGTGTGTGACCAGTCCGACCCGCTTGCCGCGGAGCGTGGCGAAGTCCGCTTTCCGTAGCGCGTCCAGGCCGGTTGGCATTACTTCTCTCCGGTGCCCTTCGACTCCCGCGGCTTGGCGTTCTTGACGTGCTTGTCGAACCACTCGATCTGCTCGGCCAGCACGTGCCCGATGCTCTCGCGGGCCTCGTACCCGTGGTCCTCGTGCGGGAGCAGCACCAGCCGCACGGTGCCGCCGTTGCCTCGCACGGCTTGATACATCCGCTCGGACTGCACCGGGAACGTGCCGGGGTTGCTATCGGCCTGCCCGTGGATGAGGAGCAGCGGCTCGTTCACCTTCTGGGCGTTGTTGAACGGCGACATCTTGGCGTACACGTCCGGCGCTTCCCAGAATGTGCGGCGCTCGTTCTGGAAGCCGAACGGGGTGAGGGTGCGGTTGTACGCCCCGCTGCGGGCGATGCCGGCGCGGAACAGGTCGCAGTGGGCGATCAGGTTGGCCGTCATGAACGCCCCGTAGCTGTGCCCGCCCACGCCGATACGGGTGCGGTCCACCGGCCCCACCTCGCACGCCTTGTCGATGGCCGCCTCCGCGGTGGTCACCAGTTGCTCGATAAAGTTGTCGTTGGCCGATTCCGGTTTGCCGACGATGGGCATACTCACCTCGTCCATCACCGCATACCCCTGGGTGAGGAAGAACATGTGCGAGTACCCGCCGAGGGTGGTGTAGCGGAACGGCGAACCGGACACCTGCCCGGCGGTGGCGGCGTCGTTGAACTCCTTCGGGTACGCCCAGAACACCGTCGGCAGCTTCTCGCCGTCCTTCACACCCGGCGGGGTGTAGAGCGTGAACGAGATCTCCACGCCGTCCTTCCGCTTCGTCGTCACGAGTTGCTTCTTCACCTTCCGCAGGTCGGGGAACGGGTCTTTGTTGTCGGTGAGCTTCACCTCCTTGTCGCCGGTCTTGAGGAAGTAATTCGGCGGGTCGGTCGGCGACTCGCGACGCACGAGGAACGTGCTCTTCTCGAAGTCGATGACCGACACGACGGACTCGTACACCCCGTCGCGGCACTTGAACAGCGTCTTCGTGTCCTTCGTAACCGGGTGGTACGTCTTCAGCACGGGGAAGTCTCCCTTCGGTGTTGCCCCGCTCGACGACAGGTAGAGTTGACCGTCCTTCACCAGCACCACCCGCTGGCCGTTCGGCAGGGGCACCGTCAGCGGAATGCCGGGGTCGGCATACCGGTCGTTAACGGAGCGGTCGAAGATGACCTTCGGATCGGCCTTCAAGCCGGGTCCGATTTGGGTGAGAATCGTGCGCGTCCACTTCCGCTCGCGGTCGAAATCAGTGAGCAGCACCCCGCGACCACCGGAGAGGAAGCTGAGACCGGAGAAACGGTGTTCCAGTTGTTCCGAGAGATAGGCCTCCGGCCTGCCCCCTCTACCGTTGCCTGTGATGGTAGCGAGGAACAGTTGGTCGCGGTGCGGCACTTTCTTCTTCGGGTCGCCTTCGTCCAGAGCTTCCACCCACACCAACTCATCCGACTCGCCCGCCACCCACCGGATCCCCCGCGGGCCGGTCGGCACTCCTTCAATCGGCACCTTGTCTTGGAGCGGCGAATCGACCACCGTGTCCACCGACTTCCCAGCGCGGTCCCACACTTCCGTGACCTTCGGGAACGCCGAGTACGGGTGCAGGTACGAGAACGGTTTCTTCAACCGCGTGACGAGCAGAAACTTGGTGGTCGGCGACGGCGACACGCCGGTGTAGATGGCCGGCTCGCCCACCTTCGTGACCGTGCCGTCGAGCTTCACCACCGCCAGTTGCGAGGTGCAGTAGTATTCGAACAGCGCCTCGTCGTGGGCGCTGGTGAGCATGTCCTGGTACGTGCGCACCGGGGCCGCCTTGCCGCTGCTCTCCTGCACCACCGGGCCGACGGGTGCTGTCGGCGCTTCCGGCGGCTTGCCCCGCTTCTCCGGGACCAGTTGCAATAGCAGTTCGTCCTTGCTCAGCCACTGCGCCGCGTCGCCGATGGCAGCGTTCAGCTTCACGCCCTTCACCTCGCTCACGCTGCCGTCGGCCACAGTACCGACCCACAAGCCGATCCCGTCGGCGGACGTGACGGTGAGGAAGAATCGTTTCCCGTCGTCCGACCAGCCCGGCGACGACACCTTCCCCGCCAGCAGTTTCACGCTCACCTTGCTCTGATCGGCCAGCTTCATGAACGAGAGTGCCGTGATCGACCCCTGGCGAGCCGGGCCGTTCGTCTTCGGATTGATGCGGACGCCGGCCAGCCGCAGCATCGGCTCGGACACTTCGGCGATGCTCGGGTAGCGGGCCGACGTGACGAAGGCGATGAAGTCCCGCGTCGGGCTGACCGACACGGCCGGGAACGACGGCGCGTCGAGCACGTCGGCCACTACCTGCGGCGGCTTCGTGTACGCGGTTTGGGCGGAGGAGGTCACGTCGAGCATGAGCAGGGCGAGCAGGGGAATCAGGTATCGGGGTGGCATCGGAACGGCTCCGGGGTGACGGCATTGCAGCGGGTCGGAGAGGTGCAGGGCACGGGGAGAGTGTACAATCCGGACATCGGAGGGAACACGATGCCAGCCACCGCGCTCAGCCTGCCTGCCCGCTCGCCCGGAGAGTTGGCCCCGGAGTTCCATCGACTCGCGGCCGAGTGGCGGGATCAGTCCGCTCATTTATCGAATTCGATGCAGATGGCGATGTTGCCGTCGTATCAGCGGATCATCGGGATGGGGCCGGGGGTGGTGGGGCTGATCCTCGCGGACCTGGAGCGGAAGCCCGACTTCTGGTTCTGGGCACTGGAGTACCTGACGGGCGAAGACCCCATCCCGACGGAGGCCCGCGGGAAGGTTCGGCAGATGGCCGCGGCCTGGGTGAAGTGGGGGTACGAGCGGGGGTTGCTCGCGTGACTCCGGCCGAGGCCCGCATCCTCAGCTTGTTCCCACGGCTGACTCCCGGCAACTTTCGTGTCACCAGCCCGGCGACCGAGGATTACAACTGCGTGGCCTGGGCGGTGGACGTAACCGACGTCTGGTACGAGCCGGGCATGAGTTGGCCGCTGCCCACCGGATTCGGCTGCCTGGAACCGGAATTGGTCGAGTTCTTCCGCCTGCACGGGTTCGTGGAATGCCCGGCGGCTGATCTCGAACCCGGATTTCTCAAAGTGGCCCTCTACTCGAATCCGTACCGCACATGGAAGCACGTCGCGCGTCAACTCCCGACGGGCCTCTGGACGAGCAACCTCGGCAAACTGGAAGACATCGAACACGCACACCCGGACCAACTCGGCGGCTCGGACTACGGAGAAGTGTTTCAGTTCATGCGGCGTCCGGTGCCGTGACCCGTCAGATCTCCTTCACCTCTCCAATTCGCTCATCGGGAAATCCGTTCGGCGCTTGCGGTGCGGTCGGGCAGTGAATACGCTCACTTCCGTCGGTCCTTCCCACCTGCCCCTCACAGGTCATCCCCGATGAAACGGTGTCACGCCCTCGTGGTCGCGGTGCTGCTCGCACTGCCGGCCGTCGCCCCCGCCGACGACGGGATCCCGGCCAAAACGCTGGCCGACATCAAGGCGGCCACGGTGTTCATCAAGCTGGAGACCACCCGCGCCGCCGGGTCTGGGAGCGGGTTCGTCGTCCAGGTCGACAAGGACACTGTGCTGGTGGTGACGAACGAGCACGTCGTCCGCCCGCCGGCGGCGGCCGGCCCGGTCCGCAAACTGGACGTGGTGTTCCGCAGCGGCAAGGCGAAGGAAGAGGCGGCGTACGCGGCCGAGGTGCTGGCCGCCGACGCCAACCGCGACCTGGCCGTGCTGCGGGTGAAGAAGGTGGTCAACCCGCCCAAGCCGATCGACCTGACGGTGAAGGCCGAGGCGTCGGAGACGGCCACCGTGTACGCCGTCGGTTTCCCGTTCGGCGACGCCCTGGCCACCACCGACGGCAACCCGGCCGTCACCATCTCGAAGACGAGCGTGTCCAGCCTGCGGGAGGACGACCAGGGGGAACTGGCCGTCGTCCAACTGGAAGGGGGCATCAACCCCGGCAACAGCGGCGGGCCGGTGCTCGACTCGAAAGGGCGGTTGGTCGGCATCTCGGTGGCCAAACTGCGGGGAACGAACATCGGGTTCGCCCTGCCGCCGAACGAGCTGACCAAGATGCTGCACGGGCGGGTGGGCGCGAGCGGCGTCCGGGTGGTGAGCGTGGACAAGGACACGGCCGAGGTGGAATTCACCCTCGAGTTCATCGACCCACTGGAGAAGGTGGCGTCGGCCACCATCCGGCTGGTGAAAAGCGATGCGGCGGCACCGATCCCGGCCAAGAGGGGCGACATCCCCGCACTGACCGGCGGCACCACCCACGAGATCAAGTTGAGCGGCCAGAAGGGGAGCATCAAGCTGAAGCTGCCCGTCGCCAAGCACCAGATGCAGATCACCTACACGAACGAGGGGCGGAAGGACATCCACACGTCGGTGGTGGTGCAGGACGTGCCCACCCTCGCACGGCGTGGGGGCGGTGGCGGCCCGACCACCCCCGACCCGCGGCCGAACCCGAACCTGCCGAAGCCCGTCAACCCGCTGCCGGGGGCAGAGAAGGTGGTGGGGGACCTGAAGGTCAAGTCGGTGGAGGTGTCCACAGAGCCGGCCCAGTTTGAACGGGGGAAAAGCAACGAGCCTGCACCCGCGTGCCTCACCTGGACGGCTGACGCGAAAGGGTTCTATGCCATTGACCGCGGGGCGGATACCGTCCGGCGGTTTTCATACCCGGATCTCAAGGAAGAAGCGAAACTGTCGGTGGGCAAAGAGGTGTTGTGGCTGAATCTGTCGAAGGAGGGGTTGGTGCTCACGGTGACCGGAGAACAGGAGGCGTGGGTGATCGACCCGATCACGCTCAAGAAGAAGGACGCATTTCCGATCAACAAGGCGACGCGGGTGTTGTCCGCCCCTTCGCTCAGCGTCGCGTACGTGATCGACGTCAGCGGGGTTCACCACGGTTGCACCCTCCGGGTGATCGACCTGAAGACGGGCAAGCTGCTGAAAGAGTACGAGCCGAAGGATCTGGGAAAACAGGCTGCGTTCTTCACGCCGGTGCTTTCCGACGATGGCAAACACCTGTTCACTACCGATGTGAGTACCCTGCGACTGATCCACCTCGCGACGGACAACGAAAAAATCACGTTCGTGGCGGCCTGCGAAGGGCTCACGTATGGTGCCTACGTTCAGCCGGTCGTCTCCACAGACTCCAAACTGGTCTGTTCGCCGTGCGGTGCTGGGAATCAGAGCCTGAAGTCGAAAAAGGCGTCGGGGTACAGCACCTTCGTGTTCACCACCGAGAATCTGGAGGAGCCGATCGCCGAGTTGAAGACCGGGGCATATCCCGCCGCGGTCGGGTTCGACACGAAAACGGGCCTCATTTTCGCCCACAACCACCAGGACCAACTCATCCTGCTCGACCGGGAAGGAACAAAGCTGAAATCATACCACCTGGGAGATGGGAGCCCGCGACAGTTTTTGGTTCATCCGGACGGCGGAAAACTGTTGGTGCTGGTGCCGGGGGGAACACTCGGCAAGGCGGCTACTGTTTACTCCGTTGAACTGCCTCCCAAGAAGTGAACGGCCGGTGGTCGGCGTGAAGTGGACGCGCCGACCGCCCCCACTTCACGCCAGGATGCCGTCCTCGTCGCAGTCCTTCACCGCCATTTCCGCCACCTTCAGGAACATCCGCGTGGCGTGGGCGATGTGCTTCGGGGTGGTGCCGCCCTTCAGCACAATGGCGTAGTCCACCCACAGTTCGTCGTCGTCGCTCATGGCCGCCCGCACGATCACGTACTGGTCGTTGATGCGGTTCACCAGTTCCAGGCGATCAATCCGGGTGGCGTCCTCCCGCACCTTGTAGCAGGCGATCAGTTGCAGCCGCTCTTTGCTCTCGGACAGCTTCGCCCGCGCCACGATCTCGTCGTCGATCACCACGAACCCATTCTCCTCGTCCAGTTCCACGTCCATGAGGGCGGTGTCGTAGATGTCCCGCAGCCCTTCGAGGGTGGCGTTCTCCGGGCTGACCAGTTCTGTCGGCATGGGATCCCTCCCGATTCGGTTTCTGGTGGCGGGTGTTGTTGCCATTCCCCCGCTCGGCCTACTAGACTGATGGTGCGGGGCGAGGTTTGTGAAAGAATTCACAAGCCGGCCCGGCTCGCACGCGGGATTGTCCGTCATGACTCAGCCCGTTGCAACGCCGAGTGGCTTGGAGCCGGCCTTCGACCTGACCGGGTACTGGCCGGTGCTTGTGTACGCGGCGGTGGTGGTGCTCCTGGCCGGGGCCACCCTGATGGCCACCCACCTGCCTTTTGTTAAGCCGTGGAAGCCGACGCGGGTTAAGACGATGCCATACGAGTCCGGCATGGACCCGATCGGCTCGTCGCGGATGCTGTTCGACGTGAAGTTCTACCTGATCGCCATCCTGTTCCTCGTGTTCGACGTGGAGTTGTTGTTCCTCTACCCGTGGGCGGTCCTCGCATATGCGGACGGCGGCAACCCGACGTGGAAGACGGTGTTCGGCGGGGTGGTGTTCGTCGAGATCCTCATCTTCCTCGCCACGCTCGGCATTGCCTACGTCTACGCGTGGCGGAAGGGGGTGTTCCAGTGGCGCTGAAACCGAACGAAAATTTCATGCTCGCCCCGCTCGACTTCTTGGCGAATTGGGTGCGGAAGCACAGCCTGTGGCCGATGCCCTTCGCAACAGCGTGTTGCGGCATCGAGCTGATGGC
The DNA here is from genome assembly GCA_031441625.1 of Planctomycetia bacterium. GTDB lineage: Bacteria > Planctomycetota > Planctomycetia > Gemmatales > Gemmataceae > JALHQU01. Next base: position 8,102 of record JANNQE010000001.1, on the reverse strand, counting down.
CACTGCCAGCAGCCGGTACGACATCGCCCGGTTCGGGGCCGAGGCCATGCGGTTCACTCCGCGGCAGTGCGACGTGCTCATCGTCGCCGGGCGGGTGGTGATGAAGATGGTGCCGGTGATGCAACGCATCTGGCTGCAAATGCCTGAGCCGAAGTGGTGCATCAGTATGGGGGCGTGTGCGAGCAGCGGCGGGGTGTTCGACACCTACGCCGTGGTGCAGGGCATCGACCGCTTCATCCCCGTGGACGTGTACGTGCCCGGTTGCCCGCCGCGGCCCGAGCAACTGATCCGCGCCGTGCTGGATTTGCAGGAAAAAGTGCAGAAGACCGGGACTTTCAACGGCCGCGAGTTCGCCCGCCGCACCGAGTACGAAGGCCCGGCCCCGCTGGCGAACCAACTCGACCCGAACGAGATGGTGATTACGCCGGGCAGCTTCAACACGGGCACCCGCACCCGCAGCCTGCCGATGGTGGGGAAGAATTAAGTGTTCTGCTCGCTCCGCGAGCGGTGTTTGAACCAGACCGCTCGCGGAGCGAGCAGAACACTGGAAGGCCGATGTCTACCGCCACCGACAAACTGAAGGCCGCGTTCGGCGACTCCGTCGGCACGTCCGAATTCCGCGACAACAAGCGGGTGATGGTGCCGGCGGACATAGCGTTCGACGCGCTCAAACTGCTGAAGGAGTCCGGGTTCGACTTCCTGAGCGACGTGGGCGGGATCGACTACCTCGGCTACCCGGACGCGAACGACCGCTTCGCCGTGGTGTACGCGGTCACGAACATGGCCACCGGCGAGCGGCTGTTCGTGAAGACGTTCCTGAACGACCCGGACCCGGAACTGAAGTCGGTGTACAGCCTGTGGAAGGGTGCAGACTGGATGGAGCGCGAGGTGTACGACATGTTTGGCATCCGCTTCGTCGGCCACCCGGACCTGCGGCGGATCCTGATGCCGGACGCCTTCGAGGACTTCCCCCTGCGGAAGGACTACCCCCTCCGCGGGCACGGCGAGCGGCACAACCTGCCGGTGTTAACACGTGCAGAAAGTTGATTTTCCCCGCACGATGAAGGAGAGGATGTAGACCCATCCGAGCATTGAATTCTGTACTTCTGTCCTGATCGTGTTTGTTCTTTCTTTCATCGTGCGGCAAAAATCGGGACTCTTAAATGGCACTCGAACTGCTCGATCCCGCGACCGACCCTGCCACCGGCACTGACACCGAGTACCTGTACACCCTCAACTTCGGCCCGCAACACCCGGCCACGCACACCACGTTGCGGCTCATCCTCACGCTCGACGGCGAGACCATCGTGAAGGCGGTGCCGGACATCGGCTACCTGCACAGCGGGTTCGAGAAGCTGGGCGAAGACCTCGACTTCAACCAGTATGTGACCATCGTTGACCGCATGAACTACATCTCGCCGTTCGCCAACGAGGTGTCGTGGTTTCACGCCGTCGAAAAGCTGGTGGGCATCGAACTCACTCCGCGGTGCAAGTACCTCCGCACCATCCTCGCCGAACTCGCCCGGATCAGCGACCACCTGCTGTGCGTGGCCGCCGCCTCCCTCGACCTCGGCGGCCTGACCACCTTCTTCTACGCCTTCAACGAGCGGGAGAAGATCTACGACATCTTTGAGAGCGCCAGCGGGCAGCGGTTTCACCCGAGCTACCTGCGGGTAGGCGGGATGATGAACGACATCACCGACGACGTGGTGCAGAAGGTCCGCGACTTCGTGAAGACCTTCCCGGCCGCCGTGAACGACATCGCCCGCCTGCTCAACCGCAACAAGATCTTCCAGGACCGCACAAAGGGTGTCGGGGTGCTGACGCGGGAAGAGGCCATCAACCGGAGTACGACCGGGGTTGTGGCGCGGGCGTCGGGCGTCACCCGCGATCTGCGGAAGGATGAGCCGTACCTGGCGTACCCGGAACTGCAAGGGTCGTTCAAGGTCGTGGCCAGCAAGGGCGGGGACTGCCTGTCCCGCTACCTCGTCCGCATGGGCGAGATGGCCGAGAGCCTGAAGATCGTCGCGGCGGCGGTGGAAAACATCCCGAGCGGGCCGGTCAACGTGGATATCGAGGGGAAGGTGAGCATTCCCGACAAGAGTGCCACCTACCGCAGCATCGAAGGGCTGATTCAGCACTTCGAACTGTTCATGTGGAACCGCCGGATTGAGACGCCGGTGAACGAGGTGTACGGGGCGACGGAAACGGCGAACGGCGAACTCGGCTTCTACATCGTGGCCGACGGCAGCGCGAAGGCGTTCCGCGCCCGCACCCGCCCGCCGTCGTTCATTCACTTCGCCACCTTCCCGCACCTGATCGAGGGGCACCAGATTTCGGACGTACCGGCGGTGCTCGGCAGCCTGAACATCATCGCGGCGGAGTTGGATCGGTAGTTTTGGCCGCACGATGAAGACACAGAAGACACGATCCGAGCCAAGAAATAATGTGTTGATCGGGTTTCATCGTTCTCCATCGTGCGGCAAAATTGCGGGGTGTTGCAATGAGTGTGTTGAGCGACGACATCGTACACCGCATCAAGGCTTACATCCCCCGGTATCCGAGCAAGCAGGCGGTGACGCTGCCGGCGCTGCACCTCGTCCACGACGAGTACCGCACCGTGTCGAACGAGGCGATGGTCGAGATCGCCGGGTTGCTCGACCTGCACCCGTCGCAGGTGCACGACACCATGACCTTCTACGAGTTCTTCAAGCACGACGGCGACAAACTCGGGAAGACCCGGCTGTGGGTGTGTCGCGGACTCGCGTGCATGCTCCGTGGGGCTTACGACCTGCAAGAGCACTGCGAGCACAAGCTCGGCGTGAAGTGCGGCGAGACGACCTCCGACGGCAGGATCACGCTCGAGTTCGCCGAGTGCATCGGCGCGTGCGACGGTGCCCCGGCCTGCCTTCGGGACGACATCCACGAGATGAACGTGACCACGGAACGGGCCTATGCGTTTTTTAAGGAGTTGCAACGTTAAACGACGAGCCGCGACCGCACGGGAGCGGGCTTCACAATACCCGCTCCCTTGCGGTCGCGGCGCGTGAGGATCACCAATGACTTTTGAACCGACCCTGTTGGCCCGAGTGAACAAACCGAACTCCGCCAAGCTGGAAGGCTACCGGGCGGACGGCGGGTACGCGGCTTTCGAGCGGGCGCTCGCCGACAAGCAGCCGCTTGACGTGGTGACTCAGGTGAAGGACTCCGGCCTCCGCGGGCGCGGCGGGGCCGGCTTCCCCACCGGGTTGAAGTGGACGTTCCTGCCGAAGGACCACCCCGGCCCGATCTACCTGTGCATCAACGCGGATGAATCCGAGCCGTGTACTTACAACAACCGCATCTTGATGGAGCAGGACCCCCATCAGGTGCTCGAAGGCATCATGCTTTCGTGTTATGCGATTAAATCGAGCCGGGCGTACTTCTACATCCGGTATGAGTACGGCGACGCCTACCGCACCCTGCAAAGTGCAATCGACGAGTGCTACGCCGCCGGACTGCTCGGCAAGAACGTTCTCGGCAGAGGGTTCGACCTGGACATCTTCCTGCACCGCGGGGCCGGGGCGTACATCTGCGGCGAAGAGACGGGGCTGATCGAATCGCTCGAAGGCAAGCGGGCGTGGCCTCGGATCAAGCCGCCCTTCCCCGCCGTCGAAGGGGCCTTCCGCAAGCCGACCATCGTGAACAACGTCGAGACGATGGCGTGCGTCACGCAGATCATGCGGCGGGGCATCGACTGGTTTAAGAGCATGGGCGTGCCACCCGACCCGAAGAACCCCCGCGACGCCGGCAGCTACGGGCCGAAGCTGTACACCCTCGCCGGGCACGTGGAGAAGCCGATTTGCGTCGAGGTGCCGATGGGCATCACCTGCCGCGATCTGGTGGAGAAGCACGGCGGCGGGGTGTGGAAGGGCCGCAAGGCGAAGAGCGTGAACCCCGGCGGGCTGAGCATGGGGTTCATCGACTGTAATGCCCCGCTGAAGGGCGAAGACGGCAAGACCGAGTACGACATCCCGCTCGACTTCAACGGCCCCGGCAAGGTGCAGTGCCTCGGCCTCGGCACCGCCGCCATCACGGTCATCGACGACCAGACCAGTATGGTGGATGTGCTGCACAACGTCTGCCAGTTTTTCAGCCACGAATCGTGCGGGCAATGCACCCCCTGCCGCGAGGGCACCGGGTGGATGCTGAAGATCACGGATCGCCTGCGAAGGGGCCAGGGTCGCCGCGAAGACCTGGACGTGCTGGTGGACGTGGCCGACCGCATCGGCATCATGCCGGGCACCACCATCTGCGGGCTGGCGGACGGGGCGGGCTGGCCGGTCAAGACAGCCGTCCGCAAGTTCCGTAAAGAATTCGAGGACGCCATCCGCGACGGCACCAAGAGCAAGCACGCCAAGCCGCTCGCGCTGGCCGGGGCACACTAACGGGGGTCAGTCATGCGACGACTCGGCTTCGCACTCATGGCGATGACGACGGCGGCCGTCGGGTGCAACTTCACCATCAACGTGCCGAAACGGGCGACCCAGCCGACGGAGGCCGCCCCGCCGACGGTGGACGACCGCAACACGAACTACCGCGCCGACCAGTCGGTGCTGCGGAACACCAAGCGGGCCGGCGAGCGGATGGCCCAGATGAACGACTTCGACCAGATGAAGTTCTTCATCTTCAGTTACGAGCTCGAGAACAATCGATTGCCGACTGTCGCCGAGATCAAGGCCGACCTGAAGCAGTACCCGGACGCCAGCCAGATCCTGAAGAAGATCGACGAGGGCGTCATCATCCTGACCGGCACGAAGGACAAGAACGCCCTGTGGGCCTACGAGGTGGACGCGGAGAAGGCCGGCGGGATCGTCTGCGTGGGGCCGTCCGGGAACGTGCGGCGGGCGACCGCCGACGAGGTGAAACAACTCCTGGGCACGAAGTGAGTCAGCGATGCCAACGGTTTATGTGAACGACACGCCGGTCGAGATCGGCACCCGCAAGTTGAACTGCGTGCAGGCGGCCGAACTCGCCGGCGTGCACGTGCCGCACTACTGCTACCACCCCGGCCTGAGCGTGGTGGCGTCGTGCCGCATGTGCATGATCGAAATGGGCGACCTGAAGGACGGCAAGGTGACGATGGTGCCGAAGGTGTTCCCCGGCTGCCAGACGCCGGTGAAGGACGGCACCGTCATCATCACCGGCGAGTACGCCACCAAGCGGGCGAAGACCGCCCTGCCCTACGACCCGGCGTACAAACCCGGCGACCGGGCGAAGAAGAGCCAGGCCGACACGCTCGAAGGGCTGCTCCTCAACCACCCGCTCGACTGCCCGGTGTGCGACAAGGCCGGCGAGTGCAAGCTGCAAGACTACAGCTACCAGTTCGGCCGGGCCGAATCGCGGATGTACGACGAGAAGAACCAGCCGCCGAACAAGCCGGAGTTGAGCAGCAAAATCACGCTCTTCACCGACCGCTGCATCATGTGCACGCGGTGCGTGCGGTTCACCCGCGAGATCAGCGGCACGTCCGAGTTGCAGGTGGTCGGTCGCGGGCATCACGAAGAGATCGACGTGTTCCCCGGCTACCCGCTCGAGAACAAGCTGAGCGGGAACGTGGTGGACCTCTGCCCGGTCGGGGCGCTCGGCAGCAAAGACTTCCTCTATACGCAGCGGGTTTGGTACCTCAAGACGGCCGACAACGTCTGCCCCGGTTGCAGCACCGGCTGTAGCGTCCACACCGACACGAACAAGGACATCGTCTACCGCCTGCGCGCCCGCGAGAACGCCGACGCGCAAGGGTACTGGATGTGCGACGAGGGGCGGTGGGGCTACCACTACACGCAGTCGCCGGATCGCATCCAGCGGCCGTTCCTGAAGGGCACCGACGGCAAGCTGAAGGCCGCCGGCGGGTCGAGCTTCCCCGCCCAGGTGAAGAAGCTGGTCGAGGACGCGCTGTACGTCACCGGCAAGCGGGCCGTGATGGTGCTGTCGCCGTTCCTGAGCGTGGAAGAAGCGTTCGCCCTCGGCTCGGCCATCAAGGGCATCAACAAAGACGTGCGGCTTGTGCTCGGGCCGGTGCCGGTGGATGGGACCGACGACCACTACCCGAAGGACTGCAAGGGCGAGCACACCCCGCCGGCCAAGTTCACCATCCACGCCGAGAAGTGCCCGAACCGGCTCGGCGTGGAGGCAGTGCTGAAACAGCTTCAGGGCGAGGTGATCCGCTTCGCGGATGTCGCTCACCACGACCTGACGTTCGCGTGGTTCGCCGGCGGCTACCCGAAGGCCGAGTGGGTGAACGCCGCCATCCCGGACGGCTGGAAAGCTCCGGCCACGCTGGTGGTGCAAGACCTGTTCGCCAGCAAGTTGACCGCCGCGGCCACGCTCGTGCTGCCCGCCACCACCGCCTTCGAGAAGGAAGGCACGTTCGTCAACCACGCCGGGTATGTGCAGCCGTTCGGCCGGGCGGTGAAGGCGGGCACCGAAGTGCGGGGCGAACTGCAAACGGCCTACGACCTCGCGGGCAAGAAGGGGCTGGCGGGCGTGGCCACCGTGCGAGGCGAATTGGCGAAGGTGTTCCCGCAGTTCGCGGCGCTGGCGGAGTTTAAGCCGGCGAAGAAGAAGATGGAATTGGCCACTGTTTGAAAACACAGAGTTCACCACGAATATCACGAATGAAGACAATGAACAATACATTTCGAGATAAGGGGGCGGTGTCGGGCTGGTGTCTCAGTGCTCTGTATTGGTCTTGATTCGTGTTATTCGTGTTATTCGTGTTATTCGTGGTGAACACTGTTTGGTATCCATGCTATGCCCGAGTTCGACTGGCTGACCCTGAGCATCGTCATCTTCGGCGTGATCGCCGTGGTCATGCCCACGGTCGGCTACCTGACGCTGTCCGAGCGGAAGATCTCGGCGTGGATGCAAGACCGCTTCGGGCCGAACCGCGTCGGCCCGTTCGGCCTGCTCCAGCCGCTCGCCGACGGCGGCAAGTTCTTCCTGAAGGAAGCGCCGATTCCGCGGGCGGTGGATAAGGTGTTGTTCCTCCTCGCCCCGGCCGCCTGCATGTGTACGGCGCTCGTCGCACTTGCCGTCGTCCCGTGGGGGCCGACCAAGCCGCCGCCCGCCCCGGTCGCCACCGTCACAGAAGTTGGCACGCCCCCCCCCACCGCCGACACCGTCGCCAAGTATGAAACCCAGCAGGCCGAATACAAGGAGTCGTTCAAAGGCGTCGTCATGCCGGGGCTGGACATCGGCATCCTGTACGTGTTCGCCATCGGCAGCCTGGCGGTGTACGGCATCATCCTCGGCGGGTGGGCGTCCGACAACAAGTTCTCGCTGCTCGGCTGTATGCGGAGTTCCGCCCAGATCATCAGCTACGAGATCCCGCTCGGCATGAGCGTCGTCGGCGTGCTCCTGTTCACCGGCTCGCTGAATTTGGAAACGATCATCGACTGGCAGGCCAAGAACGGCTGGTTCATCGCCTTCCAGCCGCTCGCCTTCCTGCTGTTCATGACGAGTGTTTATGCCGAATGCAACCGCCTGCCGTTCGACCTGCCCGAAGCCGAGCAGGAACTCGTGGGCGGCTATCTGACCGAGTACGGCAGCCTGAACTTCGGCATGTTCATGATCGGCGAGTACACCCACATGATCACCACCAGCCTGCTCATGACGGTGGTGTTCTGCGGCGGGTGGTCGCTGTTCGGGCTGGAAAACGTGGCCGGCGACAGCGTGGTGTGGGGTGGGGTGATCAAGACCGCCATCGTGCTGGCGAAGGCCGGCGTCTTCCTGGTCATGTACCAACTGGTGCGGTGGACCATCCCCCGCTTCCGCTTCGACCAACTGATGGACCTGGCGTGGAAGGTGATGATCCCGCTCAGCATCCTGCACCTGCTCGGGGCCATGCTGGTCCGCGAGTTCGCGCTGCCGAACTGGGTGCTGACGGGCATCTCCGTCGCGCTGTTCCTGGGGGCGGGCGTGGTCGGCGTGGTGTTCGGCAAAGGCCCGCGGAACACGCCGAAACGACGTGTGACTGTGCCGGCGTTGGCCGCACGATGACCTGTTAGCCCGACGCGCGAGCGAGGGGCGTTGGGTTGTGGGAAAAGCTGGTTTGCCCCTCG